>NZ_JAUBOJ010000068.1:0-23018 GCF_036700185.1 Microcoleus sp. BM001215392
CTGATTTTAATTGATCCCGATCGGGCGGGCGGGCTTTCAACCAATTCTTTCTGGTAACGAGCAGCGTACAGGATTTAAATGATTTAACGGATGGATGTTGAACTCAGAAGTCAGATTAATTCCCCAATGCCCTGCGCAGGACTTCTTCCCCATGACTTCTTCCCCATGACTAATGACTAATGACTGCTGATAACCTTGATAATTCTTTCACCGGGATTGAGGTCAAAAACCCGATCGCCCGGAGCATCTTTCCCCCAAAAAGCTATAGCATCAATAGCCGATCGCAGCCAGCGACCAGAATTAGTAAAAAGTTTAACATCCGCGCCCGGAACAGCCGACAGCAAGCCAACTAAAGAATCCTTAGGCTCAGCAAAGCGAAAAGCTTGAGTACCAATTTCGCCGCGGTTAGTGAGCCTAACAGAACCCGCAGGCATTCGTTTTGCCCAACCCAACTCTGAAAATAGCACCAGACTGTCTTCCGGGTCGATAGTGATGCAGCCTACCAACTGTTCCTGCTTGCGCAATCTCGTTACTTGAGAACCTTGGGCGGTGCGCCCCATGGGCGGCAGTTGTTCGTCATCGACATCAAATCGCAGGATTCGGCCTCCGGAAGTTGCGACGGCCACTTGGTCGCCAACTTTGCTGAGACTAGCACTGCGCAGCCGATCGTCCTCTTTGAGTTTTACAACGGTAACGCCGCGATTAGTCAAATCAGCAAATTCCTGCATTGGCAAGCGCTTAATTTTCCCTTGCTGAGTCAGAGTTACTAAATCTGCTGCTTCCGAACTATCTGGCAAAATAAAGTGTGCGATGGTAATTTCCGAAAAAGCGCGGCCTGCACTTTCTTTAGTAGCACTCGGCGACAACAAACTGACAATCGGCGTGCCGCGGTCTTTTGGGCTGCTAGGAATATCCGCCACTTTGAGCGGGTAAGCTTTGCCATTAGGAGTGAGGACGACCAAAGTGCGATCGGTTTTGGTCACCTTTGCCGTCACAATAAAATCCTCATTTTTTTCTAAAGCTGGAACCAATTTTTCGCGACTTTTCGAGCGCGCGCGTTCCCCCGCAGGTGTACGGCGCACGTACTGCTTGTGGGTAAATTCAACAATAGTTTCCTCGGCTTCTGCCACGGGCAATAAGTTAGACTGAACTGTTGCCGGCAACAACGGCTTAAGACCAGAATTTTTCTTACTAGAAACTTGCGGTTCGGCTTTTCCCTCACCTCCTGCACCCCGCGCAAATTTTGTGCGGCGTGGGTCAGCGTACTTACGTTTTAGCGATCGAAATTCCTTTTTCAAAGCCTTCAAAAGTTCGCGCCTGTCGCTCAACAACCGCTGCAATTCTTGAATGCTCGCCATCAACTCATCAAACTCTGACTGCAAATTTTGCCTTTCCAAACCAGTCAACCGGCGCATCGGCATCGCCAAAATCGCATCAGCTTGACTTTCGCTCAAATCGAGTCGAACTTGGAAAGTTTGCTTAGCAGTAGTGCCGTCTGGAGAATTTCTGAGAATGTCGATCGCAGTATCAAGATTTGTCAAAGCCAACATTAAGCCTTGAACAATGTGACAGCGGCGTTCTGCCGCCTGCAACTCGTAATTGTAGCGGCGGGTGAGAGTTAATTCTCGGAAATTCAGAAATTCCTGCAATAACTGTCTCAGAGTCAACTGTCGCGGTTGACCGTTAACAATTGCCAGCAAAATTGCACCAAAATTTGTTTGCAGGTCAGTTTGTTGGTAAAGTCGAGCCAGAACCGCTTCAGGGGTAAATTCCCGCTTGAGTTCAATCACAACTCGAATCCCGTCGCGATCGCTCTCATCGCGCAAATCTGCAATACCGTCGAGGCGACCGGCATTCACCAAATCTGCGACCTTTTCAATCCAAGCGGCTTTATTGACTTGAAACGGAAATTCCGTCACTACGATCGCGGTTTTAGTGCGCACCTTGCGATTTCCCGGCACTTCTTCCACCCCAGCCACACCCCTGACCGCAATGCTGCCTCGACCCTTAGTGTAGGCATCAAAAATGCCCTCAGCGGCGACAATTTCCCCTCCGGTGGGGAAATCAGGGCCAGGGATCAGTTCCAGCAACTTCTCGTCTGAGAGATCCGGGTTTTCAATCAAAGCAATTAAACCATCTACCACCTCGCCCAAATTGTGGGGCGGGATATTGGTTGCCATTCCCACAGCAATGCCACTACAGCCGTTGAGTACCAAAAACGGCAACTGAGCTGGTAGCGCCGTGGGTTCCTGCTGGGAACTGTCAAAATTGGCAGTAAAATCAACAGTTGCGTCGCCAACTTGGGTTAGCATAGCTTCGTGGGCGATCGATGCCAGCCTAGTTTCCGTGTAACGCATCGCAGCAGCCGGGTCATTGTCCACCGAGCCGAAATTGCCGTGACCTGCTAGCAAAGGATAGCGGCTCGAAAACTCCTGAACCATTCGCACCAAAGCGTCGTAAACCGACTGGTCGCCGTGGGGGTGATATTTTCCCAAAACATCTCCAACTACCCGGGCGCACTTGCGGTAAGGTCGGTCTGGCGTCAAACCGAGTTCGTGCATCGCGTATAAAATTCGACGGTGAACAGGTTTTAAACCGTCGCGGACATCAGGCAAAGCTCGCCCGACAATCACACTCATGGCATATTCGAGGTACGATTGCTGCATCTCGGCGTGCAGAGCCGTAGAAATTACTTGCCCGGAAAGTAGGTTGAGTTGTTTGGCCATGAGTCCTTATGTCCGTTAATTCCTGAGTGCAGACAGCCTCTGTCAATAATGCTCAGGTTGCCTGTCTTGAATGAAAAGCGTTTGCCCGCCGAGCGAACCGAAAGTTCGACAAAACCGCGAGCGCGGGAGGAGCAAAATAAATTTAATCGGTGAAAGCACTGGTGAGAATACCGAAGACGGGCAAGACTTGCCTCTTGCTCTCCACTCTTACACTAACCTCTATGTTGCCGACCTTTGTGCCTGCCTGTCTATTTACCCCTCGCCGCGAGAAGGTTAATTCACAGTCATGCTTTTCCTTATAATCGCTCACAAATGCCGATATTGAAGAATTCAGCACTTAAAAGGTCACATCGATAGCCTTGGTAGTCCGCCTTTGGTCGATCGGCCGAAGCCTCATTTTTTTAGCCCAGAGCGATGGTTCTGGACTGACAATTGGGAATCTCCAACAATCTCCTGCTAGATTCGCTACTCCAAATGTTGGGGCCACAGTACCTGCATAAACGTTGCTGGATTCTAAAAGCAGGAAACCAAATAATTGTCACACCTCACCGACTGTCAGTCCCAGGTTCGATCCAAAAATAGGATACTAGAAACCGGCTAGCGGGGAATCGTGAGACTCTCACCAGTGTCACATCTAGGTCTCAAAAACAACTAAACTGTCTGTGTGTAGTAGTCTAAATTATGGTACTGTGCGCTGCTGAGCATCTGCACATCCTCTGACATTTAGCGGATCGATGATATATATGCGGGTTTTGCAGGGTTCCCGGCCCAGAGCGCGAAAAATTCTGCATTTTTGACGGGGAATGTAGTCCCCGTGCCGTGTTCCTCTTTGGACTAAAGTCGCAAAGTTTCCATACTTCCCATATTTATTTATGAAAACCGTTCTGATTGTAGAGGACGATTTGGTCAATGCTCGGGTTTTTTCCAAAATACTGACTAAGCGGGGGGGCTTAGCCGTGAAGCACACGGAAAACGTGGAAGAAGTAATGCAGATTGCAGCATCCGGTGAAGCCGATTTGATATTAATGGACGTGTCTCTTTCGCGGAGCGTGTACCAGGGAAAAGCCGTAGACGGCATCAAGATTACTCAACTGCTGAAAGCCGACCCGCAGACAGCCTCGCTGCCGATTATTTTGGTAACTGCTCACGCGATGGCCGGTGATAGAGAAACCTTTCTAGATCAAAGCGGTGCAGACGGTTACATCTCCAAACCTGTGGTTGACCATCAAGAGTTTGTCGATCGCATCAAGGCTTTGCTTCCCTAAACAAGAGCGAAGTCTTAAACATCAGGAATAATTCAGAGATTCCTAATAATTAGTCAGAGTTTTAATTGTTTGGTAATTTCCAACAATTAAAACTCTTTAACTATCCATTTGTTGGCGATTGTAACTGATGCCTTCTGACCAAAACCTTCAGCCTTCAGCGGATACTAAGGATCGCGTTGAACTAATCCTGCGAGTTCAAAATGCTATCACTTTGCTCGTGCTCTGCGAGTGAGAAAACAAAACAACATCAGAATTTTCAATTCATCAAAGGCGTAAGAGAGTACGTTGCTGTTGAACCAAAAAACACCGCGCAGCTTTTGCAAGACTGCTAGCTGCGCGGTAGCCTAAATTTTGAAATTAATCTTCGTCCTCATCGAAGTCATAATCGATATCCTCATCATCGTCAGCACCGGCTTCCAAAGAATCCTCGTCAGCCAAGCCGACAAAATCGTCGTCATCAACCTCAACTTCCTCAAAATCATCATCAGCCTCAACCTCAGGGGTGCGGCTGACATCAAAAGGACTTTCGATCGTATAAGCGCGGCGGGCTGTGCGATCGTCCAAGACCACATCTTCCTGCAAGTCGTGGAGTTCTTCGTCAAACACGGCACCGTCAAAACCGGCATCTTGAACGCTGGCATCTTCGTAGGCATTGAAGCCGGTGCCGGCGGGAATCAGGCGGCCGATGATCACGTTTTCTTTGAGTCCGCGCAGCCAGTCGGATTTGCCTTCGATCGCAGCTTCGGTCAAAACGCGGGTGGTTTCTTGGAAGGAAGCGGCGGAAATGAAGCTGTCGGTATTCAGCGAGGCTTTGGTAATCCCCAGCAGCACGGGGGTGTAGTCGGCGGGGGCGCCGCCAGTGATGGACATCGCCTCGTTGACTTGTTCGACTTGGCGCAGTTCGACTAACTCGCCCGGGAGCATGGTGGTGTCGCCGCCGTCTTCCATGCGCACTTTGTTGGTCATTTGGCGGACGATGACTTCGATGTGTTTGTCGGAAATATCTACGCCTTGAGACTGATAGACGGATTGCACTTCGTTGACGAGGAAAGTTTGGACTTGTTGGAAACTCTCCAAAGCAGCCTCGAAGGTGGGTTGGCGTTCTTTGAGGACGTGGAAGAATACTTCGAGAATTTCGTGGGGGTTGGCGGGCCCGTCGGTGAGGGCTTCGGCGACGCCGACGCGCTGTCCGTCGGAGACGATGGGGTTTTGACCGGGGAGTAAGGGATATTGCTCGATGCGGCCGTCGTCTTCGACTACGGCGAGTTCTACAACGTCGTCGTCTACAGCTACTTGAGCAGTGCCGGGACGTTTGGCGAGGATGCAGGCTTCTTTTGGTTTGCGTCCTTCGAGCAGTTCTTCGATGCGGGGCAAGCCTTGGATGATGTCTCCGGTTTTGGCGCGCTCGAAGACGAGGATGACGAGGTTGTCGCCGCGCTGCACTAGGTCGCCGTCGTCTACGTGGAGTACGGCTCCTGCGGAGACGCGGTAAGGGCGGGCTACCCGAAGTAAAATTCGGGCGGGTTCGCTATCGGATGCGGGTATGACTTTGACGACTTGACCCGATTCTTCGAGGATGATGCCGGGGGCGACTTCGGTGCCGGCGACCAGGAGTTGACCGGGGCTAACTTCTGGGGTGCCGGCGACGGAAACTGAGATGGAGTCGGCGTCGCGCATGACTAACAATCTGCGGATGGGTTCGCCTTGTCCTTCGCGGATGCCGCGGACGATGCCTGCTTCTTTGCAGAGGATTTCGGTGCGGGCGACTACGGCGCCGGGGGCGATGGATTGTCCGTCTTCTACTAACAGCCGGGTGTGGGTGCTGCCTTGGGTGGGGTCTGCGGATACGTCGCGCCGAATTACTAGGGATTCTAGAATTACGAGCTGTAAGCGGAATGCTTTTGAGGTGCGATCGCTCTCGGGTTCGACTAAAACTAGGTCGCGGTTAGCTCCGTCGGCGTTTGGAGTCGGCTCAAAAGCGTCGGCGCTCTCTGAGTCGCTGTCTTCGCCGTCGGGTAGGAGTTCGATATCGGCTGCCAGTTGGGGGGCGCCGGAACCGATTTCTAAGATGAGCTGAGTCCGCAACAGTTCGAGTCCTTCAACGGATTTGACGCGCTCTCCGTCTTTGTAGGGGAGGCGCTGGACTGCTTTGAGGGCGATCGATTCGTTGAGGGCGGTCTGGGAGGGTACGGGTGGTTTGTCGGGTACTGGGAATTCGATGACGGGGCGCAGCAGTAAGGCTGGGCCTTCGGGGGTTTCGATGTATTCGGCATAGCCGAGTTCTTCGGCAATTAAGCCGGGGAAGATTTCTTGACCGGCGTTGACTATTTGACCTTCGCCAAAAGTGAGCGGGGGGCGATCGACTGAGTGGAGGGTTCCGGGTTTGATCACGATTTCCCGGAGGATGTCGTTTTTCTGGGTGACTTCTACGGCGCCGCTGGTTTGGCAGAAGATGTCTTTGACGACTTCGGTGCCGGCTTCGACGTATTGACCGTCTTCTACTAGAAGTAGGGAGATGTCTTTGTTGACTTCGTGGCATTCTTCGGGAATCCACAGCAGGGTGCCGCCTTTGACTACTTCTAGCCCTTGTTTGGCTTTGCCGCGTTTGTGGACTTCGACTCCGGCGTATTTGACGATGCCTCCGGTGGCGGTGCGGTAGCTGTCGTCGAGGAGTTCGGCGACGACTTCGCCGTTGATGACTTTGCTACCGGGGGCTGTTTTGAGGGAGAAGCGTTGGTTGGAGCTGGTTTCGATGATGTAGTGTTCGCGGCCGCCGGCGCTTTCGGCGCGGACGATGGCTTGGTCGAGGAGGACTTGGGCGGTGATGATTTCGATTTCTCGTTCGTCGGCGATGCGGACTACGCCGCCGTGTTCGGAGATTAGTTTGGTTTCGGCGATGACGCTTTCGGCTGTGATGCGCGAGCCGTTTTTGACTGCTGGTTCGGCTCCGGGGGGTAGGTTATAGACTTCGCCTGAGAGTATCCAAATCAGTCCGCCGCGGCTGGCGGTGCGGGTGGTGTTGCCCTGACGGTCAGTTTTTTCTTCGGGTACTAGGTCGGCAAATTTGGTTTCGCCGGCGAGGTCGGAGGCTACGTCGGTTGTGACTTTTTCGGTGGTTTTGCGGGCGGCGCGTCCGACGATGGGCACTTCCGCGAGGATTTGTCCGAGGATGGCGTGCTGTCCGTCTTTGACCATGACTGTTGAGCCTTGGGCGATCGCGAATTCTACTTTGAGTTTCTGATTTTTGGCGCCGGATTTGCCTTCTTCGTAGCCTTCGCCCTCTAATACGAGTTTGCCGTTGTTTTCGGCGACTAGGGCTTCTTCGCCGTGTCTGGTACGGAAGGCGCGGGTGCGCAGGTTTTTAAATTTGGCGGTGCCGGAAAATGGTGCGCGTTCTTGTTTGGCGACTTCTCCGGTAAATACGCCGCCTGTGTGGAAGGTGCGCATGGTGAGTTGGGTTCCCGGTTCGCCGATCGACTGGGCGGCGATAATTCCGATCGCTTCTCCCATGTCTACCATTTTGGAGTGGGCGAGGCTCCAACCGTAGCAGCATTGGCAAACGGAACGGGTGGCTTCGCAGGTGAGGGGCGATCGCAGATAAACTTCTGCGACTCCGGCTTTACCGATTTCGCCTGCGAGTTCTTCGGTAATTGGTTGGTTGCGCACGGCTTTTTCGCTGCCGTAGGATACGATTTCTTTGGTTTTGGGGTGTACCGCGTCTTGGGCGAACACGCGGCCGAGCAGGCGATCTTTGAGGGGAATCAGCACGGTTGCTCCGTCGGTCATGGGACGGACGCGAATTCCGCGCTGGGTGCCGCAGTCTACTTCGCGCACGATCACATCTTGGGATACATCGACTAACCGGCGGGTGAGGTAGCCGGAGTCGGCGGTGCGGAGGGCGGTATCTACTAAGCCTTTGCGGGCTCCGTAGGAGGAAATGATGTATTCGGTAACGGTCAAGCCTTCGCGGAAGTTGGTTTTAATTGGCAAGTCGATGATTTCGCCTTGGGGGTCTGCCATCAATCCGCGCATTCCGACGAGCTGCCGCACTTGGGAGATGTTACCCCGGGCGCCGGAGAAGGCCATCATGTAGACCGAGTTGAGCGGGTCTGTGGCTCGGAAGTTTTTGACTACTTCGTCTTTGAGGTCTTCTGAGGTGCTGTTCCAGGTGTCGATTACTTTTTGGAAGCGTTCTACTTCGGTGATTTCGCCTCTGGTATATTTTTGTTCGGTAATCCGGATTTCTTCTTCGGCTGCTTCGAGCAGTTGTCGTTTGATTGGCGGTACTTGCAGGTCGTCTACGCTAATCGAAACTCCGGCGCGCGTGGCAAAGCGGAAACCCAAGTCTTTGAGTTTGTCTGCCATTTGTGCTGTGCGGGCCGTTCCATAGTTCATGAAAGACCAAGAAATTAATTTTTTGAGCTGACCTTTGTCAACAACTCGATTGCGAAAAACAATTTCTTTCTTTTCCTTATTTTCTGTCATTTTTCTGCTGTTAGTAATTTGGTTATTGGTCATTGGTCATTGGTCATTGGTAACTGGTAATTGGTAAGCAGTACAGAATTTAGGTCGCATAACATTTATATGTAGGGTGCGCAATGCGCACCTTACCGCTGTCTAGCGCATCAAACTTATATGTAGGGTGCGCAATGCGCACCTTACCGCTGTCTAGCGCATCAAACCATTTTTTTCGTCCAAGACTGACCCATTACCGATTACCGATTACCCAATTCCTAATTGTTGATTACCGATTCGATTGTTTGGTGATAGATAATCCGGCCCGGAGTAGTACGAATAAACTGATTGAGTAAATTACCCTCTCTGTCTTCTCGAGTCCGGCGGAACTTGTACTCTTTCGTCACCATACCGTCAACGGAGGTTTCTACCTTTAGCGGTTCTCCCTCAGGTTCTGTGTTTTCGATCGCGCCTTGAAATCTCACCCACACGTAGGAGTGCAAGTCCACGACTCCTTGCTCGTAAGCTACAACGGCGTCGGTGAGGTTGGAGAAGTAGTGACCGGCTCCTTTTTGAGCGTGGGGATTTTCGGCTGTCAAGTAATAGCAACCGAGTACCATGTCTTGAGAAGGAGTGACGATCGGTCTTCCGGTTGCCGGCGACATAATGTTGTTAGAAGCCAGCATCAGCAAACGCGCTTCCGCCTGAGATTCCAGGGACAAAGGCACGTGTACCGCCATTTGGTCGCCGTCAAAGTCAGCGTTAAAAGCCGGACAGACTAGCGGGTGAAGCTGAATCGCCCTTCCATCTACCAAAATCGGCTCAAAGGCTTGAATCCCCAAACGGTGCAGCGTCGGCGCGCGGTTCAGCATGACGGGGTGTCCTTCAATCACCTCTTGCAGCACGTCCCAAACGCTGGGATCGTTGCGTTGAATCAGTTTTTTGGCTGCTTTGATGTTGTTGACGAGTCCTTGGCGGATCAGGCGGTGGATGACGAAAGGTTGGAAAAGCTCGATCGCCATTTCCCTCGGTAAACCGCACTGATGAATCTTCAGTTTCGGGCCCACCACAATTACCGAACGTCCAGAGTAGTCAACCCGTTTACCCAGCAAGTTTTGCCGGAAACGACCTTGTTTCCCTTCAATAATGTCCGACAGCGACTTCAGCGGGCGGTTGTTGGCGCCCACCACAGTCCGGCCGCGACGACCGTTATCAATCAGCGCATCTACAGCTTCTTGTAACATCCGCTTTTCGTTGCGGATGATAATTTCCGGCGCCAAAATTTCTTGCAATCTGGCCAAGCGATTATTGCGGTTAATAACTCTCCGATAAAGGTCATTAAGGTCACTCGTTGCAAAACGTCCACCGTCTAGCTGTACCATCGGCCGCAAGTCGGGCGGAATCACCGGAATCACATTAAGCACCATCCAATCGGGATGAGAACCAGTAGCGATAAAGTTGTCAATTACCCGCAAGCGTTTAATCAACTTCGCGCGTTTTTGCCCTTTAGCATTGGCGATGTCTTCCCGCAACTTTTCTGCTTCGCTTTCTAACGGAATGTTTTGCAGCAAAACTTGCAAAGCTTCTGCACCAATTCCTACTTCTACACCCGTCAGCGTAGAATCTTCGCTGTAAAGTTCATCTTCTATTTCCAGCCAAGCATCTTCCGTGAGCAATTGCTTGTATTGCAGCTTTTCTGCATTACCAGCATTCAGCACAACATAGGCATTGAAATAGACAATTTGTTCGACATCGCGCAGCGGCATATCTAATAAAATTGCCATGTAACTCGGGATGCCTTTTAGATACCAAACGTGAGCTACTGGAGCTGCTAGTTTAATAAATCCCATCCGGTGGCGGCGGACGCGAGATTCAGTGACTTCTACACCGCATCTCTCGCAAACAATGCCTCTATGGCGAACTCGTTTGTACTTACCACAATGACATTCCCAATCTTTTGCAGGCCCAAAAATGCGCTCGCAAAACAAGCCATCCATCTCAGGTTTTAATGTCCGGTAGTTGATCGTCTCAGGTTTTGTCACTTCTCCAGTAAGCTGACCATTGGGTAAAGTTCTCTCTCCCCATTGTCGAATTCTTTCTGGTGAAGCTAGCCCAATCTTTACGTAATCAAATCTTTGTTCTATCTTAGCCATTCTTGACTCCAATTGATGATTTACTAGAAAATATTGACCGTGATTTATCTTTTTTGATTGATTCTTTAGCTACTAAATCAATGTCAGACTCCTTTATAAGTGATATTATTTTTAATATCAGAAATAACACTTTTGGACACTCCAAACTCTGGAGCAATTTTAGCAAGGGATTCTCCGGCTTTGATTCGTTCTCGCACATCCTGTATTTGAGCAAAAGTCAGTTTGCGATCGAGATATCCACCCATGCGAGGAATGGGAACTTCTTCGCCTTCTTGCTTCCAAGTGACGTGATATTTAATATCGTGTATAGTTTTGCGGCCGACACTGTATGCTTCAGCTACATCCTTCATTCTCTCTCCTGCTGCTAGTTTTTGCCGGATTTCTCGCACCTTCTCCCAGTCTAATTTGGCATTGAAAAGAGGATGACTTTTTCCTTGGGTGCGTCCTTTCTTGGAAGCATCTAATAAATTCTGAGAACGAGTACCAGCCCAGAGGTGTTCTGGATTAATACAACTGGGAGTGTCGCAACTATGGCAAGCATCCATATAAGTAGGAAGTTCATATCCTAATTTCTCTGCTAAAACAGCACGAGTAACTGTTGCCTGTTTTCCATCTTTTGTAAAATACTTGCCATAGCCAGCACCGTCTTTTGCGCCTTGGAAAAATATGCAGCCGTTGTCTTGAATTTCTCCTACAAAGCGTGGAGAAACTGTGGTGAAGTTATCGGGGATATTTGTCTGAAGTATCTTAGTAATAGTTTCATGTTGTACCCCATACTCTCTTGCTAGGTGGTTCTTGACTGTTCCAGATAAATATTTTATCTGAATTTCTCGCAGTTGTTGGATAGACAATTTACCACTTCCCGGAATACTTTTGCGTCTGGGAGTTTTGCGATCGCGCCCCATCATCTGTCCCGTGTTCTCAGCAGCCGATCCGGCTACCAGATGTGCGGGGTTGATGCAGCTTGGATTATCGCAGGTGTGGCAAGCAAAATAATTGGAATCGAGGAATCCTGGTATTTTTGATTCGAGGACTAATCGGTGGACTAATACCGTTTTGCCATCGAGCCATTTGCGCCCGTAACCGTTGCCAAACTTACTACCTTGCCAGTTAATACAGCCTGTCGCCCGATCGAATTCTCCTTCAATTCCGGGGATAACTGTTACAATAATCATGTCAGCGTCTCTCCTTGTTAGAGCGTTGATTCGCCTCAGGAGTGGTACGAACACTACTGAGGCATTTTATTTTGAGATTGTCGATTAAAGATTTTAGAATTGAATATTACTAAAAAATCTTTAATCTTCAATCTCTAATCTTCGTCTTCGTCGCGAGAAAGCGATTCGTAAGTAGGCCTGGAGGGCGATCGCCGCCCGCCAGCATCCGCCATCAAATCAACCTCTACGTGCTCGCTACCTTCGTCGTTCGTATTCACCTTGTGTACGGCTATGTCGAGACACAAAGATTGCAACTCCCGCATCAGCACTTTGAACGATTCCGGCGTACCGGGGCGAGGGATGGCTTTGCCCTTAACAATGGCATTCAAAGCTTCATTTCTGCCCTGCATATCGTCCGATTTGACAGTCAGCAACTCTTGCAAAGTATAAGCTGCGCCGAAGGCTTCGAGGGCCCAAACTTCCATTTCCCCGAACCGCTGGCCGCCCTGCTGGGCTTTGCCGCCCAAGGGCTGTTGCGTTACCAGCGAGTAAGGCCCGGTGCTCCGGGCGTGGATTTTGTCGTCTACCAAGTGGACGAGTTTGAGCATATAGGCGATGCCGACGGTGACGGGGCGATCGAATGCTTCGCCGGTGCGGCCGTCGTAGACAATAGTTTTACCGGGGGTTTTTTCGTTAAATACCCAGGGTTTACCTGTTTTTTCGCGCGCTTCCTGCAATTTGCCGTGAACGGTTTCCCGCGACTTTTCAGCGCCGTGCATTTCATCAAACGGTACCATTTTGAACCGCATCGACAGATTTTCGCCCGCCCAGCCTAGCAAGCACTCGAAAATTTGACCGACGTTCATCCGGGACGGTACGCCCAAGGGATTGAGCACGATGTCTACTGGGGTACCATCGGGGAGATAGGGCATATCTTCCATGGGCAAAATCCGGGAGACGATACCTTTGTTACCGTGGCGGCCGGCCATTTTGTCGCCGACTTGAATTTTGCGTTTTTGGGCTACGTAGACGCGGACTACCATGTTGGCGCCGGGGGGCAGTTCGTCGCCTTGTTCGCGGGTAAAAACGCGCACGTCTACGACGCGGCCTTTTTCGCCGTTGGGGACGCGGAGCGAGTTGTCGCGCACGTCTCGGGCTTTTTCGCCGAAGATTGCTCTGAGCAGTTTTTCTTCGGGGGGTTGGTCGGATTCACCTTTGGGTGTCACCTTCCCTACCAAAATGTCGCTGGCTTCTACCCAAGCGCCTTTACGGATGATACCTTGTTCGTCTAGCTGGCGCAGGGCGTCTTCGCCAACGTTGGGTATTTCCCGGGTGATTTCTTCTGGGCCGAGTTTGGTTTGGCGGGCTTCGATTTCGTATTTTTCAATGTGGATCGAAGTGTATACGTCTTCGTACACCAAGCGCTCGCTAATGAGCATGGCGTCTTCGTAGTTGTATCCCTCCCAGGGCATATATGCTACGAGGATGTTGTGTCCTAGGGCGAGTTCGGCGCCTTCGGTGGAGGAACCGTCGGCGAGCACTTGACCTGCTACGACGCGATCGCCCTCATAGATCAGCGGGCGCTGGTTTAAACAGGTATCCTGGTTAGAGCGCTGATATTTTTGCAGTTCGTGCTCGATGCAGCCGGCATATTTTTGCTTCCACACCGAGGGCTGTTTGGTTTTGAGGTCGTCGTATTCGCGAATCATGAAATGTTCTTCGCTGGAATTCGACTCAGCATCTACCGCCAGGGGCTTGACAATAATCCGGGTGGCATCTATGTAAATTACTTCGCCGTTGACCTTAGAAACTACCACCATCCCGGAATCTCGGGCGGCTTGAGCTTCCAAGCCGGTACCGACGAGGGGACGTTCGGGTTTGAGTAGCGGCACAGCTTGCCGCTGCATATTCGATCCCATCAGAGCTCGGTTAGCGTCATCGTGTTCCAGGAACGGGATCAGGGAGGTGGCGACGGAGACGATTTGCACCGGCGAAATCGCCATGTAGTCCACCTGCATCGGGGTGGTGGTGGTGAATTCTTGGCGGTAGCGGACGGCTACGGTTTCGCCTAAGAGGTTGTTGTTTTCGTCGAGGCTGATGTCTCCGGGGGCGACGCGCAAGTCGTCTTCTTCATCGGCTGTCATGTAAACCGGGGCTTTGTCTCGCAATACTTGTCCTTTTTCGACTGGGTAAAAAGGAGTTTCGATGAAGCCGTAGGGGTTGACGCGGGCGTGGGTTGCCAAAGAGCCGATGAGTCCGGCGTTGGGGCCTTCTGGTGTTTCAATGGGGCAAATCCGGCCGTAGTGGGACGGGTGAATGTCCCGCACTGCGAAACCTGCGCGTTCCCGAGTCAAGCCTCCAGGGCCGAGGGCGGACAGCCGGCGTTTGTGGGTCAGTTCTGCTAAAGGATTGGTTTGATCCATGAACTGGGATAGCTGCGAGGAACCGAAGAATTCCTTGATTGCTGCTACCAGGGGTTTGGGGTTGACTAGGGAGGCGGGCGAGAGGGAGTCGGCATCGGATACTGTCATCCGTTCGCGGATAATCCGTTCTAGGCGGTTGAGTCCGACTCTGACTTGGTTTTGCAGTAGTTCGCCGACACTGCGGACGCGACGGTTGCCTAAGTGGTCGATGTCATCGGTGGAGCCGATGTCGAATTCCAGGTTGATCAGATAGTCGATCGCGGTCAAGATATCTTGGGATGTCAGTACCCGCATCGTATCGGGGACTGTCAACCGCAGTTTTTTGTTGAGTTTGTAGCGACCCACTCTCCCCAAATCGTAGCGTTTGGGGTCGAAAAAGCGCGAGTGCAGGAGTTGTTCGCCTCCGGCTACGGTGGGGGGTTCCCCCGGACGCAGTTTGCGGTAGAGCTCCATTAGGGCTTCTTCTTCGCCGAATTGTCCTTCTTTCTCGATCGTCTTTTGGAAGTATTCGGGGTGGCGCAAACTGTCGTAGATTTCGCCGTCTGTCAGGCCTAGGGCTTTGAGCAGGACTTGGGCTGACAGCTTGCGGGTTTTGTCAATTCTTACCCAGACTAAATCGTTTTTGTCGGTCTCAAACTTGAGCCACGCGCCGCGGTTGGGAATCAAAGAAGCGTTGTAGGAACGGCGGCCGTTTTTGTCGGTTTCCGATTTGTAGTATACGCCGGGCGATCGCACGATTTGGTTGACGATGACTCGTTCGGCGCCGTTGATGATGAAAGTGCCGCGCTCGGTCATCAAAGGCAAATCGCCGATAAAGACTTCTTGCTCTTTGATTTCACCTGTTTCTTTGTTAATCAGACGGGTGGGTACGTACATTTGCACCGAGTAGGTGCTGTCCCGGCGCTTGGCTTCGTCTACGTCGTATTTCGGGCGCTTCAGTTTGAAGTCTTTGCCCATGAAATGCAGTTCCAGCTTGCCCGTGTAGTCTGTAATTGGGGAGAAGCTGTCGAGTTCTTCGATCAGTCCGGCTTCTAGGAACCAGCGAAAACTTGCCCGCTGGATTTCGATGAGGTCGGGCAAGGTGAAGGCGAATTCTGTGTAATCTTTAGTGGTCATGGGTGTCCTTTTTCCGCAGTGGCTCTAGCTTTTTACATGGCGCCAAGGCTTGGCGTTTTTACCTTGTTGCGTTTTTTTGATGGATTGTGTGAGAGAATTTATATGATGTTTTAGATCGCCTGCCAACTGCTGCAACGGTTATTATTACTGGTTGCTCGCAGTGTTTTTATGCGGATTCTGGCTTCGATCGAAATCCTTTTAGCTTCGATCTCTTGGTGTTTCAGGGTAAATCCCCTACACATTTGACTCCTAAAATTGACTTGACAGCTATTGCCAAATTGCCGAGTTTCCAAGTTTCTTCTGATGTGTAAGTTGTGTAAATTCGAGGTATTGCTTGAAGTTTCTGCCTGCCCCGAAGGTTAGCGGGCACTCGCCGAAGCTCGCAGTTCGACGACTGCGATGGCGCCGATAGCAAGCGATCGCCCGATCGGCTGGTTCTTTTTATTATAGGACGCAAATCCGATCGCAGCAGGCAACTCCCTAAGAATCTCAGATCGAGGATGAATTCGGTTTCCCTGGCAACATCTAGATTGGGTTTTCCCTATCCTTTGCCCCTCACTCAACCTTTTTTCCTGGTTTCTCTGCTTTATCTACAGTGAAAGACCGAATAGCTGACAGGCATTTTCGGTTGTCTGCTGAGACAAAGTTAATAGAGAAACTCCTCTCAATTTAGCAACTTGCTCGGCTACGTAATAGACGTAAGCTGGTTCGTTGCGTTTTCCCCGCTGGGGTGCGGGGGCGAGAAAAGGGCAATCTGTCTCGACTAGGATGCGATCGCTATTTACCATACAAGCTGATTCTTGTATTTGCAAGGCGCCTTTAAAGGTGACTGTGCCGCTAAAACTGATGTAGAAACCTAGGTCTAAAAACCACTGGGTTTCTTCGGGCGTGCCTCCCCAGCAGTGCATCACACCGCGCACTGGCCCGCGTTCTTGCCAAAATTCCCGCAGCATTTGAGCCATGGGGGCGGCGGCGTCGCGACAGTGGATAATGACTGGTTTGTCAAGTTCCCGGGCAATTTCAAGCTGTGCCTCAAACACTTTAAACTGGTGTTGGCGATCGTCTGCTTTAAAAAAGTCCAGTCCGGTTTCGCCGATCGCCACTACCCGAGAGTCAGAACTTGCTAATTCCCTAATCAAGCTTGCAGTCTCGTCTTTCCACTTGCCGGCATCTAGGGGGTGGAGTCCAACCGCAAAGGAGACTTCTGCAAACTGATTGGCAATTGCTTGAATTGAGGCAAACTCTTCGGGTTCTACACAAGAATGAACCAATCGAACCACACCAGCTTCGCGCCAGCGTTCTCGAATGGCTTCTAACTCCGACTTAAAAGTCTCAAAGTTGATATGAACGTGAGTATCGATGAGCTGCATGGGCAAAGCAGATTATATGTGATACGAGAGCATCCGAGTTGTTGACGGGTAAGGTTGAGAGGGGAATAGCGCGATCGGGAGAGAGGGGAAAAATCTTTTCTTTTCCTTCTTCCTGCTTCCCTCGGACTTTTTCCCTCAGCATCCATTAAATCCGTTAAATCCGTTACACAATCCGTTGCCGAACTTCCTTGTTCTGTCTTAGGATGCTACTTGTGTTTCGTGTGGCTTGAGGGTTCTTGCCAAGCGGGATTTTTTGCGAGCGCCGTTGTTGCGGTGCAGTACACCTTTTTTCACAGCTTTGTCAATTTTGCTGTATGCCTCTGACATACGTTGCTGAATTTCTTGCATTAGCTCAGGTGTCGGAGCTGCGGCGTACTTGTCAACGGCTGTAAAATACTTTTTCATCAAAGTTTTTACCGCTGACTTGTAAGACTTGTTGTACAAGCGGTTGCGCTCTGCGATTTTGACTCTTTTGACGGCGGACTTAATATTTGCCATAGTTCAGTTACTGGAAGTAGGTATTGATTGATACATTTTTGTCTCAAGATTGTCTCAAGACACGGGGTTTTGTAGGACAACTTTTTCGGGAGCGAGCCACAAAAAGCTTGATTTTTAAAGGATCAGTCAGACAGCCATTAGCCTGTCGATCGGGTTGAGTTCAGTCACCGACTACTTTTTGGCGATCGCGCCATGTTTTTTTTGACTGCGCCCAGAAACGGATACAGTGCGGTGTACTCTTGCCGCGAGCCGCCGCCAATTTTAGACCCAGCAACCGACTAGCAGCTTGCGCCCGTAGTCGATCTGGTCACGCTGCTGCTGTTCCTGCTCCCTGATTCATCAAGGCGAGTCAATCGAATATGGAAAATTTCAAGTCTCAAATCGATTAACTCATTTAACTACTCATTTTTTACCCTTGACGGCACTCAAAGGTATGACACGGGTGTTAGGGAGGCGGGTTGCGCAGCTTCAACCGTCACCAATTAAAGTTAGGGTTTATTGCGCGCAATTTTCAAGTATACAATAACTTGGCGTTTTTTATAAAAAATTATCAAGTGTTGGAAAAACCAATATAGCATCTATTCGGCCCAAAATCTCATTCCCTGAAAAATCCAAGTTAAGCTATAACAAAGAGTACGGGTTATTTGGGCTTCGTCGAAGGCAGAAGGCAGAGGGCAGAAGGCAGAAGGCAGAGTGCAGAAGGCAGAAGGCAGAGTGCAGAAGGAAAAGGGCAGAAAATTTTTCCCCTCTCCCTCTGGAGCCTCTGGCCCTCTGACCCTCTGACGCTCTGGCTCTCTGGCTCTCTCTCCCTCCGCACCCGATGGTCTGGCGAGCAATTCCTAGAAAAGCTCTCAGTGTTGCAAAATCATCGACAGAGATTTATAACGCTGCACTGAAGCCTTTGAAACTGCCGGGAATCTCGCGGTTGAAGCTTGTGGACTGGTGGTGGCTGACTTATCCAGGAGATAGTCACAAAAATCGCCAATTGTCAAGCAAATGTTAGTGAATTATTGACGGCATTCCTAATCTCCATGCTGCGAATTATTACTCAGTGGGTTGAGGCACAAGCTGAACTGCGACGAATCTGCGATCGCACCCACGACGAACTTGTTATTCACAAAGAAGCCACCGTGCGCGAGGTGCTGCAAGCTGTAAGGCGCAAAGGCGATCAGGCTGTGCTGCAATATACTGCTGAATTTGACCGCATCACCCTAAATGCGACAGATTTGCGCGTGAGTGGCGCCGAATTGGATGCTGCTTATCAGCAAATATCGAAAGAATTATTAAATGCCATCCGGCTTGCTTGCAAACAGGTAGAGGCGTTTCACCGACAGCGCGTGCCCAAATCTTGGGTGCAGTTTGGTGATGATGAGATTGTTTTGGGTAAGCGCTACACGCCGGTCGATCGCGCGGGAATTTACATCCCTGGCGGTCAGGCGTCCTATCCCAGCTCGGTGATCATGAATGCGGTGCCAGCTTCGGTCGCCAAGGTTCCGAAACTGGTGATGTGTACTCCCCCCGGACAGGAGAAGAAAATGAATCCTGCGGTGCTGGTAGCGGCTCAGGAGGCGGGAGTTGATGAGATTTATCGGGTAGGCGGGGCCCAGGCGATCGCAGCCTTGGCCTACGGTACAGAAACTATTCCCAAGGTAGATTTAATCACCGGGCCGGGGAATATTTACGTAACGCTGGCGAAAAAACTGGTGTACGGAACTGTAGGGATCGATTCTCTGGCGGGGCCGTCGGAGGTGCTGATTATTGCTGATGCTACGGCGAATCCGGTACACGTAGCTGCGGATATGTTGGCTCAAGCCGAGCACGATTCGATGGCGTCGGCCATTTTGCTGACGGCGGATTCGGTGTTGGCTAGAAAGGTGGTGGCTGAAGTAGACAGACAGTTGACAAATCACCCGCGCCGGACTTTGACGGAAAAGGCGATCGCCAATTACGGTTTAGTTGTAGTGGTTGATTCTATGAAAGCCGCGGCGGAACTCTCTAACGAGTTTGCTCCCGAACACTTGGAATTGCAAGTGGCAGATCCCTGGGCTTTGCTCGACCAAATTCGGCACGCTGGGGCGATTTTCCTGGGCTGTTCCACACCGGAAGCTGTGGGCGATTATTTGGCTGGGCCGAATCATACTTTGCCGACTTCTGGTGCTCCGCGCTATGCTTCGCCGCTGGGTGTGGAAACTTTTATGAAGCATTCGAGTTTGATTCAATATTCGCCGGCTGCGCTGAAGAAGGTGAGTAGGGCGATTAATGTTTTGGCCGAAGCTGAGGGTTTACCTTCTCACGCTGATTCGGTGCGCTTGCGGACTGAAAATGAGGGGGATGATGAATTTTAGATGGTAGATTTGAAGTTGGCGATCGAGATTTACCAGAAAGAATTGGTTGAAAGCCCCAAGTATTTGAGGGATAAATTAAGATCGGACTATTTATTACTTCAATCCTCGGACTTAAGGGTAGAGTTCGCTCTCAAACTGTCAACTGTCAACTGTCAACTGTCAACTGTTGAAGCACTTCGGGCTTAAGAAACCCGGTTTCTTCCAATAAGCTGTTGCGCATTTAAATTGTATATTCGGGACGCTGCTCAAAGCCCATCCGACAATAGTGTTTAAGTGATTTTTGACATACAATTTAAATGTAGAACAGCTTATATTGCTTAAATTACCAGAAAGAATTGCTGGAAAGCCTCTCGCTTGTAAGGAGAAATTAAAATAAGACTATTTTACTCCAATCCTCGGACTTTCTGGTAGAATTCGCTGTCAACTGTCAACTGTCAACTGTCAACTGAATGAAGTAATTATGTTAAGAAACCGGGTTTCTGTGTAGTAATGATGCTGTGGTGGGAAGCGCTAAATTGTGGAAAGTAGGCGGCTATCAATCAGAAGTTTAAAGTCTAATATCTGAGATTTAAAGGTGCATTATATTGAATACAGTTTTGGTGGCGATCGATAATTCTGAATTTGCAGCACAGGTTTTGCAAGCTGTGGATCAGTTTAAACTAGAACCGACAGCGAAGGTGATTTTAGTTCATGTTGTGAGTTCTGGTACGTTGGATTTTGATGCGGAGGTCGATCGACCTCACGCTCAGGGAAATGAGATTGCTTATCGAGAAGTAGAGAAGTTGTTGCAATCTTATCAGGAAATGTTGCCTTGCGAGAGTGAGTTGGAGATTGTGGCGGGGGAACCGGCCGAGGAAATTTTGCGTTTGGCTAATATTTATAAAGCGGATTTAATTGCGATCGGCTGTCGCGGTTTGACTGGTTTGAAGCGGATTTTGGAGGGTTCGGTGAGTGCTGAGGTTGTGGCTGAGGCTCCTTGTTCGGTGCTGGTTGTGCGGGCTAGGTAGGGGGACAAAACCGCAGAAACTGACAGGGGAGACGCCTGTTTTACATGGGAAGAAGGTATGCGCGATCGCATTTCTCCAAATCAACATACCTAAAAAGTTTTGAGATCGAGTGCGATCGATGGGGGGTAAGGTGCGCACTGCGCACCCTACAAATCATATCAATTTCGGTTGCGCTCAGACCTCTATTACCGCAAAACCTGATGGTGAGAAGACTGTTGCTGCGTTTTATGATAATTTCTCATCCCTGCTGGATCGCCAGATGCGTGATTTGCAACTAACGCAACAGCCAATGCAAATAAGAATACCTCCCACGTAAAAGGTGCGGGCTTCGGCGGATCTTTGGGTTTGTCAGTAACCGATTCAACGTTGACTTTGATATCGAGCTTTCCTTCAATTTCTTTGCCTTTGAAAACTCCTTCGCTAGGAGCGCATTTAAATCTCATTGCATTAGCTGTTTCTTGTGACATGAGGGTTATCCTTGCGTTGCTAAATTAAATAGTGAAAAGTTGATAATTGCAGGAGGGCGATTCACGATCGGGATAGCTGCGCACGCGTGTACTTCGCTTCTCCCTTGCTTCGATACTTACTATCTTGTTTCAAAAACTATCGTCTGAAAATCGGTTTCAGTAGGTTGGTTTGACAGCTCAATTTCGTCGGTAAAAGTAGGTGGGAAATCTAAAAGTAGGAAAAGGTAGGTTGCGTGCGCGCCGAAGGTTAGCATTCTCACGCATCCGCTCGCCTTGGGGGTTTTACCGACAATCTGCGCCTTCGATCGTCTTTTACACCCGCCCCACCCCACAAACAAACCCTCGATCGGCAATTGTGCAAGATATCAGTTGAGCCGAAAATGGGTTATCCTGAAGAATAATATTTGGATAAGTCCCAAGCATGGACGTTAACACAGCGTTGGAATTTGCAAAGGCATCTTTTTTAGCTGAGACTGGGAAATCCCCAACCGATTTGCAAACAGATATATTTAAAAAGGCTTTGGAAGGCAAAACTTACGAGAAAATTGCCGAGGATTGCAACTGTGCTGACAGTTATGTCAAGGAAGTGGGATCGGATTTGTGGCGGATTCTGTCATCGAAATTAGGGAAAAAAGTCAGCAAAAAAAGCTTTAGAAATGTATTTGAGCAATACGATCGCTCCCCATCACCTGCTACACAACAACCCAAAAACTTACCAGAAGTGGCGAGCTCCCGTTGCAGACAAGATTGGGGAGAAGCCCCTGACGTGTCTATTTTCTACGGGCGCGCGGAAGAATTAACCGAACTAAAACGGTGGATTGTCGCCGATAAATGCCGGCTGGTAGCGCTGTTCGGGATGGGCGGAATTGGCAAAACTTCTCTGGCTGTGAAGCTGGGAAAGCAAATTCAGCACGATTTCGATCGCATTATTTGGCGCAGTCTCGATCGCCCTACTTCATTAAATAGCTTTTTGGCAGAAATAATTTCCTTCATCTGTAACGAACCAAAAACGAATTTACCAGCAACACCATCTGAGGCGATCTCGCGGGCGATCGAGTGTTTGAGCGCGCACCGCTGTTTGCTAATAATTGACGGTATCGAAGCAATTATGGAAACTGGTAAATTAGCTGGAAAATACCGAGAAGGATATCAGGATTACGGTAGATTTTTCCAAAAAGTAGGCGAATTGAACCATCAAAGCTGTTTGCTATTTACAAGTTCCGAAAAACCTAATGAAATTTCATTATTGGCAGCTCGAAACCGCCTCGTTCGCTCTCACAAACTCGGCGGCTTGACAAATGAAGCAGCACAGCAAATTCTCAAAGATATAGGGTTAGTTGAGGAAAGAGAATGGCATGATTTTATTGACAGGTACGAAGGAAATCCTTTAGCGCTGTGGATGATTTCGGCAACGGTTGTCAATTTGTTTGCTGGGAAAGCTTCGGATTTTCTCAAAACTGGTACGGTATTTTTGGGTCAAATAGAGGGAGTTTTATTCCTGATGTTCGAGCGTTTAACTAATCTTGAAATTAAGGTAATTTGTCAGTTGGGTGCAATTAATAAGCCTGTTTCTTTCAATCAATTGCGAGAGCGAATTTCGGCGGATATATCTAGTTCGGTATTGATGAATGTTTTGGAGTCGCTGAGTTGGCGATCGCTAATTGAAACAGAAGTGGGTCAGGATTTGTTTAGGTTGCAGCCTGTGATTCGGAAATATGCGATTAATCGGTTCGGTCAAAAATCGAGCTGATGCGATCGTGAATCAGGGTTTTGTTCGCCCTTAGCCCCCCAAAACATCGGTTGGACAAGAGCATTCGGGACTTACCGGGTAGAAGTTCGTCTTGTGCTAACTATGTCTTGCCAAATTAACTTTGACTTAATAAACTGATTATAGGGAGTGGGGTACTTTTTTAAACCGTCGGCGAAGCAGCTTAATTAAAACTCAATAACTGCAATATTAGGCAATGAATATAAAACTGCTGGGGTAAGGATTCAGGTCTGAGAAATAGGAACGAGCTCAGGCATAGCCAAGTCACAAG
>NZ_JAUBOJ010000069.1:0-23002 GCF_036700185.1 Microcoleus sp. BM001215392
AAAGTGAGTATGGTTTCCCTGACACCCTTGGGCGAACCTGTCACCGTTACACACAGCACATCCTGTTGCGATGCTGCTGGTTCGTCATTTGGGCTGGGGGACGCGCTAACGGATTTGTCATCGTGACGCACGAATTCTTCAGTCATATTATGTTCTCCTGGTTTTGGATTTTCTAGAAAAACCCAAAAACCCAGCCACCCCGCACAGCAACGCAAAGCAAGGTGGCTACAGAGAGTGTTAAGATTCTCGGAGCCTCCAGACTGCTGATCCCAGTTTGGCGGTGAGCTGTCCATTGCTGTTATCAGCAGCTTTGGGCAGCGTAACTAGATTTTTGGGCGATGCGGGCTGCTTGTTTTGCAACCTCACTTCAAAGCGTAGCCGCAGATGGGGGCCGCCGTCAATCCATTTTTGATTTTTGATTTGGGCTTTTCGATTGAAGAGCGCGATTGAGAGGTTTTGGGCGATCGCGCTGAGGATTTAGGGTTACTTCCGTATCCCGATCGAATCAATCTTCGCTTTTTTCCAAACCCGAAACCACAGGGGCGATCGCATTTAACTTCAAAACAGGATGTTCCCCTTCCACCTGACGGCAATTCCAGTCATTCCTAAACAACAAAACCGGCCTTCCCCAGTTATCTTTCACCGTCACAGTATTAAATAAACGTCCAACTTTCGCCAGCGCATCCCAACCGCCATCAACCCAACGAGCTACACTATAAGGCAACATCTCCAGCGTAGTTTCCACATTATATTCCGACTGCATTCGGAACTGCACCACCTCAAATTGCAACTGTCCGACAGCCGCCAAAATTGGTTCGCGTTTCGACTCATCAACCGAATACATAATTTGCACCGCGCCTTCTTCCTGCAACTCCGAAACACCTTTGCGGAACTGCTTAAACTTAGAAGGATTGGGATTTCTCAAAAAAGCAAAAAGTTCTGGAGAAAAACAGGGAATTCCTTCATATTCGAGTTTTTGGCCGGTGTAAATAGTATCCCCGATCGCAAAAACCCCCGGATTGTTCAAACCGATCACGTCGCCCGGATACGCAACCTCGATCGACTCCCGATCCTGAGCAAATAACTTTTGAGGTCTTGACAAACGCACCGTTTTACCAGTCCGAGCGTGAGTCACGTTCATGTCCTTTTCAAACTTGCCGGTACAAACGCGAATAAACGCCACGCGATCGCGGTGTCTCGGGTCCATATTCGCTTGCAACTTAAACACAAACCCGGTAAAATCTTCGTAAGTTGGCGGAAGTTCCCCAGCGCTGCTGTTGCGGGCGATCGGCTTCATCGCGTAATCTAAAAACGCATCCAAAAACAGCTCGACCCCAAAATTGCTCATCGCACTACCAAAGAAAACCGGAGTCATTTTCCCAGCCCGAACCAAATCTAAATCCAGTTCAGTGCCCAACTCATCCAACAGTTCCAACTCTTCTTTAAGCTGATAGTAAAGGTCTTGTTCCAACAAATCCTCAATCCGCGGATCGCCCAATTCAATCACCGTCTCAACAGCAGCACGAGAACCGTGTTTAGTCCGCTCGAACAAGTGAATTTTGCGCCCTCGGCGATCGAAAACACCCTTAAAGCGATCGCCCGTACCGATCGGCCAATTCACCGGATAAGTCTGCAAACCCAATTCCTTCTCAATTTCGTCCAACAAATCCAAAGGATCTCTGCTGGGGCGATCGAGCTTATTAAAGAAAGTAAAAATAGGCAAACGTCGCAGCTTACAAACTTCAAATAACTTGCGAGTTTGAGGTTCCAAACCCTTAGCAGCATCCTCAAGCATCACCGCATTATCAGCAGCCGCCAGAGTACGATAAGTATCTTCACTAAAATCTTGGTGTCCCGGAGTATCGAGCAGATTAATGTGATAATTTTGATATTCAAACTGCAACACAGTAGAAGTAATCGAAATTCCCCGCTGCTGTTCCATCGCCATCCAGTCAGAAGTAGCGTGTCGTTGAGCCCGCCGCGCTTTCACAGAACCTGCTTCATGAATCGCACCTCCGTAAAGCAGCAGCTTTTCTGTCAAAGTAGTTTTACCCGCGTCAGGGTGCGAGATAATCGCAAAGTTGCGCCGGCGCTCAACAGCAGTTAGCAGTTCAGTTTCGAGTTCTGTTGTCATCACAAATTAGGTAGGGGAATCATCACCCGATCGCCATTATAGCCTGTGCTACAGTGACTATTAAAGGTAAACTTATTGCTAAAGTCAAGGGAATAAAAGCCATATGTACGACTCCGACAAGCGGAAGCTGCTATCACTGGTGTGTCACGGGGCGATTTTTTTCAGCACGTTACTGTTCTCGATCGGAGCGCCGATCGCTGTATTGTTAGTCTCAGATGACCCCGTTGTCAAAGAAAACGCCACAGAAGCCATCAATTTTCACCTGAATGTATGGCTGTACAGCGCTGTGATTGTCGCCTTAACGGTGGTTACTTTCGGGCTTGCCGGCTTTATCCTCGTGCCGCTAGGTTATCTTCTGCATTGGGGACTGACAATTATGGCTATCCTCCACGTTTTGCAAACTCCAAACGAAGCTTACCGCTACCCTTTTATTTTCCGAATAGTTTAGACAACAAATCGCGCTTCACCATCTATTTAAAAACCCGCTTTCTTGCAGAAACCGGGTTTTTAATTGTTTTAGGAAGTGCGAAACAAGTATTCGTTAGGTGCGCCATAAGCACCCTACATTTAAAATTTGTGCGTAATTCCCAATTCCCAATTCCCCAATTCCCAAGCTTTATCGCATTTCAGGAACTCT
The DNA here is from genome assembly GCF_036700185.1 of Microcoleus sp. BM001215392. Classification (NCBI taxonomy): domain Bacteria; kingdom Bacillati; phylum Cyanobacteriota; class Cyanophyceae; order Oscillatoriales; family Microcoleaceae; genus Microcoleus; species Microcoleus sp. BM001215392. Next base: position 2,772 of record NZ_JAUBOJ010000069.1, read on the forward strand.
CACAGCATCAGGAGGCGACACAACCGCTTCTTTAGCATTCAACTTGATATTCAACTCACGAATCCGGCGCGACAGCAAGCGAATAATATTAACAGCAATTCCCGGCGTTTCATCGATCGCATCATAAAGCTGCATTTGAGTTAGCATCAAACACTCCGATTGTTCCAGAGTCGAAATAGAAGCCGATCGAGGTTCCGCATCAAATAGCGACATTTCCCCGAAACAAGCCCCCGCCTTCAACTGTGCCAAATCCCGATCGCCTATATGCACCCGCACCGTACCCGATACCAAGATATAGAGCGATCGGCCTTCTTGTCCTTCCGTAAAAATCCTGTGCTTAGAAGGAAACGAAAGTTCATCCATTACCGATGCTAGACGCACAAGAAAATCATCTCGCAGTTCCTTAAAAATCGGAACTTCCCTGACAAACAATAGGCGTTCGACGCTAGTTAACATAATGCGATGCAGTGATTAATTTAAACTTTAACAGGGAATTGGGAATTGGGAATTGGGCATTGCGGATTGGGCATTGCGGATTGGGAATTGGGCATTGCGGATTGAAGATAGTTTATTTTTGTTCCTTCTTCCTTTTCCTTCTTCCTTTTCCTAATGACTAATGACTAATGACTAATGACTAATGACTAATTTTACCTTTTTCCCCCAGCACCCAACTCTGCCATCATCTCTTCAACTTGAGCTGATACCAAATTATCGGGGTCATTTTGCAGCCTCGGCAACAATTCGAGCAAAGCCCGCGGCGAAGCTATTTTCAAATAGGCTAACACTGCTTCGCGCACAAAACCCGTCGGGTGTTGGAGACAGACGAGAGTTTGTTGGGCGGTAAGGCTCCAACGCGCTTCCCTCGCCAAGTGAAAACAGCAAGCTAAAGTCCAATCCGAAAGGAAGTGGCGCAACTCTAGCAAGCGGCGCAAACGATCGCTCGGGGCCAGAGGTTTGTAAACCATTAATTCCGAGAGATTGCTCAACTTCTCTCTTTCCGAGTGCTGATCCAACAAATTAATCAGCGATCGCTTCTTAGCTATATCCACAGTATTGTCGAGAATTTCCAATCCCCTAGCCACCAGAGAAGGTTGACCAGAAGCGATGTTGAAAGCCGCGGCTTGTACCGTGTCCAGCGGATAAAGAAACTTCATCAGCAAAAAACATCGATCCTTAGCATCGGCTTCCAACCCCGCTAGAGCGCGCTGCAACAATTGAGCCGTATCGTTCCCAGGTGCACCACTGCTGGCATCTCGATCGGCAAAATTGCCGTAGGTTGTTACCCCAGACAAATCTACCAGAGCCGCATAAATTTGACCGATAAACATCAGCTCCTGTTCGATCAGAGTTTCCAAGCCGCTGCGCCCGATGCGGTCTAGAATTCCTTCTATCCCGGCTTCCGAAGGCATTTTCAACAGGATGCGGAGGATGTTGCGCCTGGTAGTTCCCCAAGCCGTCATCAAATTGCTGACCAAAATGTCGATCGCCTCCACAGAGCCAATTTGGCCCAAAGCCGTCCAAGCTTGAAACCGGATCAAATCCGACTTGTGGATGTCCTCAGCCAAATGCACCAGCAAAGGAATCGCATCGTTATGAAGTTTGACGATCGCCTGCAAAGCCGCTTCCCGAGTCGATTTGTAACCGAGTCCGCGCAGCAGCGAAGGATAATATTCTTCCGAATGAGTCGAGGAAATCACGTCTAGCAGAGCGCGGCGCACTCGCAGAGATTCATCTTGCAACAGATTGGGGATATGAAGCCGCAGTCCTTGCAAATAATCTGCCTCTCCCAGAGCCCGCGTCCCCATCACCCGTTCTCGCTCTTGCTTGTGGGTGAGCATTTGCCGCAGCGTGTTAGTAGCCTCTGCCTTTTGCTGGCGATCGCCCCTTCTCATAATTAAAGCAGCCGCCGTACCCCGCACCACCGGATCGACGTTCGGCTGCAAGTAAGGGCGCAAGCTGTCGATATTCGGTTCAGCTTCCGTCAGCCAGATGTAGCGCAAAGCCAAGGCCAGCACCTCCGGCGGCAAGGATTGCTGGGAGAGTGTGCGGACTGCTTCTAAGTATGCGGGGCTGGGGTGTTGCAGCATCGTTTCCAAGCTCTGGCGCTGCAAAGCCGAAGGTAATACTTCCAGGATCGGCGCCAAAACTTCTCCAACATTTTTAGGGTCAATTTGCGTCAGCAATTCTATGCAAGAGCGCTTTTCATCTTCGCCTCCGGGCTTTTCGAGAGTTTCCACGACTGCGCGCTTGAGAGCTTTGAGGTCAACGTCTGTGACGCCCAAGCGGCCGCGTTCCGCGCTTTTGACCAACAAACCGACGTATTGAGACCGGATCAGCCACACGACAAACAGCCACACCAGCGCCAAAAGTACGATCGCCCCGATGAATACCAAGCTTTGGTTATCGTGAAATACCGTGTCTTTTTCGTCTTGGTGGGGCAGTACCTTGTCTGTCACCCAGAGCATAATCAGGATGCCAACTCCTGTCACTCCGCAGGACAAAGGTTCGCCCACACCGTTGACTAGAGTTTGAATTCCCGATCGAATATTGTCTGGAATCGGTTGGAACAAAACCGGGCTCACGGTTTCCAAAAGCGTGTAGTGCAGCAGTTCATCTAAAAATCTCAGCAATATCAGTCCGATGAACACTGACACTAGCTGCCCCAGCGATGCTCCGATGGTCAGCACCCCCAGGATCGCGATACCAGCGGGCAAAATCATCGCCGTCACGAATACACCAATTCGTTCTACCAAGCGGCTGGAGGCGAACCACTGAGTCGCCACTTGAAACAAACCTTGAATACCCTCGTAAATCCCCAAAAAGCTAGCAATCCAGCTAGCTCCACTCGCGCCGTCCGAGGGGTTTTGGTATTCTAGCTGGCTGTAAAATTGAAAATCTACCAACACATAGAGGACTTCTGCAAGCACGAAGAAACTAACTAGAGGTACGGCGTATTTTTGCAGCGGGCCTGTAACTTTGCGGGCGGTAAATTCTTGTTGGTCGTCGTCTTCGTCGTCATCTGTCCAGTGAGCCGTTTCTGGGAATGCTTGGCGGTATTTTTCCGTTAGGTAGTATAGCAATAGCGAGCCTGTCGCCACCATTAACCCTGATATCAGAGTAACGTTTTTGAGTCCGACTACGTAGAGCAAAACCGGCAGAGAAAACCCGCTGACTACTCCAGCCACTAGATAACCGCTGCTGACTAGCGGATAGGTGCGCTTGATTTCTCTAATGTTAAACAGTTGGTTGGAAGTGATAGAAGTATTCAGGTCATTGAGGACATAGCAAGCTTCCACCCACAGCCACATCAAAAAAATAGTAATAAAAGCGATGCTGATGCCAGCTATCTTAGTATTTTCGTAGCCGATGCCGAATCTAAACAAAAATAGCGGTACCGACATCATTGCCAGAACAACTACGACGGTGCGCCTTAGGGGCAGAATTTTTTGCAGCCACGAGTAGACAAATCCCAAACCAGAACCGATAAAGGCGCTGGCTATATAGATATATGGCATTTTGTCCGCACCGAATTCGTCTAAAAACAAACCTACCGTGCTCAGTTCCAGCCAGATCAGCCCGACCGAGGTGAGAGTATAGACGAGAAACATCAGTACGGTTCGCTCTACTTCTTCCGATCGCAGGTTGAGCGAGCGCAGCACCCCTTGTCTTGCTCCGGCGATCGCGCCCATTTGAAAATTTTCCATGCTTGTAGTGCGTTGATATCCCGATTTTTGGTAGCGTGTCACGCGATCGATCGCCCCCGCCGATCGAGCGCGTCCGTCGAGTCTCCATTTTCGATTTGAGATTTACTCCACACTCTTAATGAATCTGGCAGCAGGAAATATCATCTCAAATTTTCGAGCCTTAACGACAGCAGTCGAAAACTTTTATCAGTTTTTGGGCGCGGTGATTAGTCCACCGTCACCAGTCTATTACTATTGACTGATGACTGATGACTAAATCAGGGAGTAACTATTTTTTGGGCGACAGCAGCATCATCATACTGCGTCCTTCTTTTTTCGGGGCTTGCTGCACTTCTGCGATTTCCTGCAAATCTGTGGCCATGCGTTTGAGCAAGTCCTCTGCTAGGTTGCTGTGTTGGATTTCCCGACCTCTGAACATGATCGTGGCTTTTACTTTATCCCCAGATTTGATAAAGCGGTCTGCTAGTTTGAGGCGCACTTGGTAGTCGTGTTCTTCAATTTTGTAGCGCATCTTCACTTCTTTCACGTCAGCAGTGTGCTGCTTCCGTTTTGCTTCTCGCGCTTTCTTTTCCTGCTCGAATTTGTACTTCCCGTAGTCCATTACCCGGCATACGGGCGGGTCAGCTTTGTCGCTGACAAGTACCAGGTCGAGTTCTTTTTCCTCTGCCAGACGCAGCGCTTCACTCGGTGTCAATATCCCTAGTTGCGCGCCGTCGGTATCGATCACCCGGATTCTGGGGTATCGAATGTTTTCGTTGATCTGGGGTAGATTGCGATTTTGTCTTCTTTCAATCACAGGCATGAATGGTTTTACAAGCAGTAGTTTAATAGTGAAGCTTCGTTGTAGTTGCGGGTTTGAGCGGCCAATATTTCAGTTGTCCGAACCAACCGTTTTGTCAGGTGTTACCCTCACCGGACGTACTACCGCGCCCTGTCTCCCCTCAGCTTCATCGTTGGGGAATATTTTAACGATCGTAAATGAAGTCTTACAATACTTGCTATTCTACTCAGTCTGGCTGAGTTTCTGCTGACTTTTATTTTAACTTCACACCCCTTGCCTGCCCCCTGAGGGCACGCTACGCGATCGCCACCAGACCCAAAATTCATGGTAAAGCCTTACCCATTAGGTAAAACGGCTTCGATCTCCGGTGTTGTCTCCTGTGGGCCCTGCCGGCTGCCGTCCCCTGATTTGCCTTGTACAATAGGTAGAAGCAAGTGTAAATTTATGTTGCGAGCCGAGGCAAAATTGACAAATTCTCTGCAATGGCACCAGCGGGTAGGAACTCAACGAGACTGGGTGTGGCGCGGTTGGCAAACTCGCTACAGTTATTTGCGGCCGGCCCAGAATCCCTCTGGCACAGGCGCCGTTTCAGATCCAGCAGCCCCCCAGACATCGACAACGCCAATTATTTTACTTCACGGATTTGGAGCTTCGATCGGCCACTGGCGCCAAAATCTCGGCCCCCTGGCCTGTCACCACACGGTTTATGCCTTGGATTTGTTGGGGTTTGGCGCTTCCCAAAAAGCTCCGATCGACTACTCTGTATCTGTGTGGGTCGAGCAAGTTTATGATTTTTGGCTGACTTTTATCCGAGAACCCGTCATCTTGGCAGGAAATTCGATCGGCTCGCTGATTTGTCTGGCCGTCGCTGCGGCTCACCCGGACATGGTGGCCGGCACGGTGATGATTAGCCTCCCAGACCCCTCTGTGCGAGCCGAAGCGGTACCCGCATGGCTGTTACCGGCGATCGTGGCGATTGAGAGTTGGTTTGTTTCCCCGATCGTCCTGAGACCTCTGTTTTATTTTGCCCGAAAACCTTCCTTTGTCCGCCGCTGGGTGGCATTTGCCTACGCCAGCCCGTCCGCTGTTACCGACGAATTAGTGGAAATCTTAGCAATTCCGGCGGGCGATCGGGGAGCAGCCCGGGCCTTCTGCGCCTTATTTAAAGCTGTAGGCAGCGCCCAAGTCGGCCCCGGTGTCAAGACTGTGATGCGAAATTTAACAATTCCGATGCTGTTAATTTGGGGCAAACAAGATCGGATGATTCCCCCTCGCTTCGCCCGACCCCACCAATTTGTCGAATGCAATCCCAATTGTGTAGAGCTCCTTGAATTAGACAATGCCGGCCACTGTCCCCAGGATGAATGCCCCGAACAAGTAAATCAAGCAATTTTGAACTGGATGAGCCGGAATTTTACAACGGTCGGCGAGAGCCAATTGCAGCACCGTTGATTGGAGGCGGTGGGTTGCCAATTGCCAAAAATAACTTGCAGGTATCGATTGGGTTCAAAATAAACTTGTTAGAAGTCGATCGCACCCGGTGGTATCGTATTACAAAACTTCCCTGACTTGAGAATCAGTCGATTTTCGTATTGAAGATTGACTTCAAAGGGTCGCTGGTGGGGGTTCAAACTAACCTAAACCACTTTTTTGCTCTGGGCGAGTTTTGTGTTCTAGCAATTATTTGACTGTCGGTGAGGTGATTTATCTAATTTTACGATCGCTTTTTTGACCAATTGAGAGATTGACAGAATCGCCAAGATAGTGTATCTTCTCTAACTGGTAGTACATATACAAGTTATGCAGTTAGTCGAAAGGCAGGTCATCAAACCAAATCACAGGTTTTATCCAGAAGCCGATCGATTGTTTTTACTGTCGAAAAAACTTTACAACTGCGATAACAATATCTGCGTTCAAAAAAAAATTCCCGGTCAACAAATCAATGCTCTGACTGTCGATCGCGCACGATCGAAGAGTGTTGGTGAGAAAACATGGCCAGCCAAGGTGACACAAAACAGTCTCCGGTTACTGCAAAAAGCATGGACTAGCTATCATAGTGTCACCTTCGCGGGTAAGGTCGCGCAACGGCACTTGGAAGCAGCAAAAAGCCCTGACTGTAAAAATCCCACAAAAAAAGAGAACAGGGGCGCTATGTAGTTGTATTTAACTCTCAAGCTGCCAGCAAAAAAGCTTTTCCCAAAGGATATGTCATTCGGTCTGCGACTAACATTTGGCTGCCTTCAAAAGTTAGATAGATATGGGAAATCCGGATTGTTCCCGAGGTAGGTTGTTAATTTGTCGGGGTGGTATGTGAAAACTGCAAACAACAGGTAACAATCAAGCGGATAATTACCTTGGTTGTAACGAGCTGGCTAAATATTAAAGAGCTATGGAACCAGTATCGAGAAGATCGGAAAAATTCAACATCCTAACTTGTACGTTCAAGCTTCAAGAAACACCTGGTTTCTGGCTCCTAAAAAGATAGCAACTGCTAAGACGGTGAGGACGTTTTCAATCACAAAAATCCTGTTTTTTTTATCTTTGCCAGCATCCAAATTCCAGTTTTCTTGTTCATTCTGCTATAAATATTCCCTTGTACCAGCAATCTTTCAGTCAGCCTATAACCGATCGCCCCCAACATACCGTCCAGTTTAAAAATGCGAGATTCTGCGATTGGGAAGCAGGCCGGTGCAGAAAAAAGTCAATGAGAGCCAACAACTGACGCTCGATCGCCTGCGATCGACTGGCGGCTAACTGCTGAAAGCCCACCCTGCAAGCAGCGCCCGAACAACTTTTGGCAGTAACGCAAACGAGGAAAAAATTGTCGTGAAATTCCACTGGCTACTACCGAGTTTCTTAAGTGTATTTTTGCTCGCCGGAGCCGCCGAAGCAGCTAGACTGCAATCTTGGCGGTTTGATGCTTCAGAGAACCGGCTTTACATTACTACAGACGGGGGGGTACAACCCAAGGCTCAACTGATTTTCAATCCGACGCGGTTGGTAATCGACTTACCGGGGACAAGTCTGGGCCGTTCTGCGGTCAACCAACCGCTGTCAGGGGCGATCGAATCAGTGCGCATCGGTCAGTTTGACAACGATACGACCAGAATAGTGGTCGAACTCAGAGACGGGTTTACTCTCGACCCCCAGCAAGTAAAATTCCGAGGGATTTCTCCTAGCGAGTGGACAGTGGATTTGCCAACACCGGTGCCAGCAGCAACCCAAAATCCGGTTGCAGAACCCGGGGGAGAAAGGTTATCGATTGAACCTTCAGCAACGCAAGTGCCATCGAGCGAGGCGACTGTGGTTCAGAACGTTCAGATGACGGCGGACGGTTTTTTAATCCGCACTGCGGGCGGTCGCCCCCAAATTAATTTTCAACAAAGTCGGGCCGGGGACATCGCCACCCTGGATATAGAAGGAGCTACTTTAGCACCCGGATCAGGTGGCCAACAGCCTCAAACCAACGGCAAGTACGGGGTTGAGAAGATAGAAGTCCGACAACTGCCAACTGACCCGCCCGTTACGCGGGTCACTTTGCGGATGAAAAGTTCTAATACTCAATGGCGGGCGTCTGTGAGCAATTCTGGCGGGGTGCTGCTATCCCCAAGGGGCGCAAGTTCGCCAACCCTGACGCGCGCAGCGCCTGTAACTGTTGGTAGACCAGCAACCGGAACTTTAGCCAGAGTTCAGTCCATTGATTTAGCGAGCAACGGCACGCAATTGGCGATCGCAACTGACCGCCAAGTCTCCTATACCAGCGGCTGGGATCAGGCATCGAGAGCTTACTGGATTCGGCTCGCTTCTAGTTCGCTAATCGGGCAAATTCCTCAGCTCGATAGCAACAGTCCTGTATCGTTTACCGCCAGTCAGGAAGACGCGGAGACAGTGGTGATTTGGGTGCAGCCGCGATCGGGGGTACAGGTAGGCAGGGTGACCAGGCCGAACCCGCAGTTGCTGTCTTTGCAGTTGCGATCGAGTGGTAGCGCGCAGTCACCTTTGACTCGCGATCCAAATCCACAGCCGTTGCCGAGAATAGGAGCGGGTGATTTGCCCCAAAGTTCTAACCGCCGCGTCGTAGTGGCGATCGATCCGGGCCACGGCGGCCGCGATCCGGGTGCCGTCGGGATTGGGGGCATTCAGGAGAAGGAGATTGTTTTAGATATCTCATATCAGGTGGCAAGGCTGCTAGAACAGCAGGGCGTGCAAGTGGTAATGACTCGGACTGACGACAGCGAAATCGACCTAGAACCGAGAGTTTCTTTGGCATCACGGGTGAATGCTGCTTTGTTTGTCAGCATTCACGCCAACGCGATTAATATGAGTCGCCCGGATATTAGCGGGATTGAGACTTATTATTTTGATAGCGGGGAAGATTTAGCCCGGGTGATTCACGCCAGTATTTTGGATGGGACGGGGGCGAAAGACCGCCGGGTGCGGCAGGCAAGATTTTATGTTTTGAGGAAGAGTGCTATGCCTTCGGTGTTGCTGGAAGTCGGTTTTGTCACAGGTGCTGAGGATGCTGCTAGACTTTCGGATCCTGCTTACCGGAGTCAAATGGCGGCTTCGATCGCTCGTGGCATTTTATATTATCTTCAACAAAGATAATGGGCAGTTGACAGTTGACAGTTGACAGTTGACAGTTGATTAATGTTATTGGTTATTTGTTATTAGCCACAGAAAACGACTAACAAATGACAACAGCCAACTGCTTTCCTGCCAACAGTCAACAGCCAACTGCTTTCCTGTCAACTGCTTTCCTGCCAACAGACAACAGACAACAGACAACTAACTATTAACAAATGACAACAGACTCTGGAAAACAAAGAATCGGTATTTTTGACAGTGGTGTGGGCGGTTTGACTGTTTTAACGCAGTTATACAAACAATTGCCCAACGAATCAATACTTTATTTTGGAGATACGGCAAGGCTGCCTTACGGCACTCGCGCAGCGTCAGAAATTGTGCATTTTGTCCGCGAAATTATGGCGTGGCTGGTGGAACAAGATGTGAAAATGGTGATTATGGCCTGCAACACCAGTTCTGCTTTGGCGATGGAGATGGTGCAGGCTGAGTTTGACATTCCGGTGCTGGGAGTAATTCTGCCGGGGGCGCAGGCTGCGGTGCAGCAAGGCAAGCGGATTGGGGTGATTGCAACTCCGGCGACGGCTGCTAGCAATGCTTATAGAAATGCGATTTTGGAAATGGACTCTGCTTGTCGGGTATGGCAGGTTAGCTGTCCAGCTTTTGTGCCGCTGGTGGAGCAAAATCGGATTCAGGATCCTTATACTTCTGAGGTGGCGCGGGAATATTTGGCTCCTTTGATCCAGCAGCGGATTGATACGCTGATTTACGGTTGCACTCATTATCCGCTGTTGGCTCCTGTGTTGCGATCGCTCTTGCCCGCTGGTGTCAATTTAATCGATCCTGCGGTGCGCGTGGTGGCGGCTGCTGCCCGAGAATTAGAAGTTTTGGGGCTGCGGAATTCGGGTGCAGCGCTGCCGACTCGTTTTTGCGTCAGCGGCGCCCCGCAGCAGTTTGCTGACTTGTCGGTGCAGTGGCTGGGCTGTACTCCTGCGGTTGAGAAAGTATTTCTGCCGACAGTTGTACGTAGCGAAGCGGGGCGTAAGCCATCGCCCGTATCCGTCGAATCTGTCGAATAAGCCGGCAAATTTATCGGTAGTTCGTTAGCGTTAGCGTTAGCGAAGCGATCGAACACAAAGCGATCGAACAGGATCGCCCAAATCCCACACCAATTTCCCAAAGGAATGCAACTGTGAGCAAACTCGAAACCCTTATGTGACGAGTCATTCCCATTCTTTAATCCCCAATCGAAAATCGCATATCGAAAATCGTATCACCCCCCACATCCCAAGCTTTTCGGGATTTGGGGGGTTTAATTATTGCGATCGCAGGTAGCAATCAATCATCATCTTGTAATAAGATTTAACAAAAGCTTTGATTAACAATGCAAATAATGTCCTCTATCTGCTGGAGCTCTTCAGCCTTGAACCATGTCACCCTATATATCGCAAGCAGTATTACTTGTAGACGGCTATAACATGATTGGACTTTGGCCAAGACTTCGAGAGAAGCGCGATCGCGACGAACTCGAAACAGCCCGCCGCGAGTTGATTGAGGTTTTAGTTAACTACAGCGCCTTACAAGATTTTGAAGCCCGACTGGTGTTTGACGCTCACTATCGAGACACTCCCAGCGTCAAAGAAATTATTACTAAAAATTTATCAGTGCACTACACTGACTTCGGTCAGACGGCAGATACTTATATTGAAAAGTCTTGTGCTGGTTTGCGGTATGAGTTGCGATCGGTCAAAGGCAAAGGCCGCATGATTGTCGCCACATCAGACCGAGCGCAGCAATTGACAGTAGTCGGCTACGGCGCCGAATGGATGTCCGCCGAACAACTAGAAGCTGACGTAGAATCCACCGCCCGCCGCAGCGAGCGCCAGCACAAATCCCGCAAACAAAACTCCAGTCGCTTTCTGTCCAATTCCCTCGATCCTGAATCGCAGCAGCGCCTCGCCAGAATGAGAATGGGTCTGCATTAGCGCCCCAAACCCGCTTGCTGTATGACAAAAAAAAAGTTTGTCAAAGGCCTTGCTAAATCTAATAAGTTCCGGTACTATTAGTAAATGTGGCTGACAAAAAAGCCTCAATCCTCGGTAGCTCAGCGGCAGAGCGATCGACTGTAATGAATGCAAGCCTTTGGTAACAACCAAAAGCCCTAGTGACATAGCAGCTTTATCCGGTAACGGGTACTGAAAAATCGGGTGAATTCAAGGAAACCGCAGCACTTCGGGTGGCGGCAATCTTGAGCCAAGTCTGGCAAAAGGCAGCGGTTTTGACCGCAAGTAGCCGGAAAGGTGCAGAGACTAGAGATGAGGAGCCTAACCAATAAATCTCACAGCGCCCGACATCCCGCGATAGATATTAAATCTGCGTTTTAGGGATGATGAAATAGTCCGCGCCCTTCGGAAACGTTGGGATAAGTGTAATCGATTGGTCGTAGGTTCAAATCCTACCCGGGGAGTTAGTAAAAGTCTGAAGTTGGAAATTTCCAGCTTCAGATTTTTTTTGTTTTTATTGTCCGATATGTTTTTTACGCTGTAACTATCTCAGGCTTGATATCGGGTGATGCTGGCTCGAAGTGCAACACCATAATTTTCTCTCTTGGCAATCCGACAGATTCATAAGTGCGTCCGTTGCGATCGCGAAATTCTACCTCAAATGCTGCACCATCAGCCAACAGTTCAACTAACTTCACTGTATAACGTTCCTATTGAGCGATCGCAAGTATGATTGCAAGGAAGCAAAAAGACTTTGTGCATCCGCTGCAAAGGTTTTTTACTGTCACGATCGCTACTCCTCAAATGAAATTAAAAGCTTGCGCAGCAGTTGAGCCAGAACTTGGCGTTCGGCTTCGTCTAAAGCGCTAAGGAGTCGATGCTCATTGGCAACATGAGCCTCAACAGCTTTCTCGATCGCCTTGAAACCTTTATCGGTCAACTGAATTAGCGTCCCTCGGCGATCGCTCGGATCGTCCATGCGCTTCACAAGATCGGCTCTTTCTAAGCGATCTATACGATGCGTCATCGTACCGGATGAAACCATCAATGTATTGAATAGCTCGGTCGGCGTAAGCTGGTACGGTTGGCCAGAACGGCGCAATGTCGCCAACACATCAAATTCTCCAACGTTCAGGTCAAAGTCGGAAAATGTCTGTTGAAGCGATCGTTCTAAGTATTTGGTCAGTCGCCCCATCCTACCAATGATGCCCATTGGCGACACATCTAAGTCAGGGCGCTCTCTCTGCCATTGAGCCAAAATCGCATCGACTGGATCGGCCTTCATTGAAATGCTACTCACCTAAAAATCTTGATGCCAACCATCTTAACATCAAGATAAATGCTAGAATCTTGGCATCAAGTATCTTGACGTTAAGATAAAACCGTGAAGACAGCTACTGTTCGCCTCTCTGATATTCTGCTGACTGCTCTGGCGCCGACGATCTGGGGAACAACTTATGTTGTAGCGACTGAACTTTTGCCACCTAACCATCCGCTATTAGTGGCTGCTTTGCGATCGCTCCCCATCGGTATTCTGCTAGCAGCCTGGTTTAGACAACTGCCCAAAGGTATTTGGTGGTGGCGTATTCTGCTCTTAGGTAGCCTCAATATCGGAATTTTTCAAGCACTATTATTTGTCGCTGCTTATCGCCTTCCGGGTGGCGTTGCTGCAACGGCAGGCGCAATCCAACCTTTATTAGTCGTATTATTTTCTTCGCTAATATTGAATGAAAAACCGTCTAAGCTGTCTATTGTGGTGGCGATCGCAGGCTTTATTGGTGTCGGGTTGCTGGTTCTGGGCCCTCGTGCGCGCCTTGATAGCATTGGCATTGTGGCGGCGATCGCTGGAGCCGCAACAATGGGTTTGGGAACGGTGCTAGTCAAACGGTGGAAACGCCCAGTTTCTCTACTTGTTTTTACAGCATGGCAGTTAACAGTTGGTGGAATAGTTCTGCTGCCGATCGCCCTAGCGATTGAAGGGCCAATAACTCATATCTCCACAACTAACCTATTGGGCTTCGTTTACCTGGGCTTAGTCGGCACTGGAGTTGCTTATGCACTTTGGTTTCGGGGGATTGATAAACTAAAAGCATCGGCTGTGGCGTCTCTAGGGTTGATGAGTCCTGTAGTAGCAACACTACTGGGATTCGTCTTACTACACCAAACACTTACGCCAATTCAACTGATTGGGATGGGAATTGTTTTGATGAGTGTTTTGATAGGGCAACAAACCGATCGGCTACGTCAAAGCTTATCTAATACTTTCAAATCTCGGAGCAAAAAATAACTTACATTTGCCATCTTAAGGTGCCCCGGAAACAAGAGTTTCGAGTTGCATCAACTATCTGGGTGACGCACCCTACAGAATACTACCGAATACTAAACATCGCGTTCTGTGCGCACCCATTTAGTTTGCCGCTTCAGGATAAAACCGAGATACAAAGGGATTTTCCACAGGATGTAAAACGGTACGGATAATAGAGTTGCGCCGGAAATGTCGGCACGCCCGAATTTTGCCCAAGCGCTGACAATTGAAACTAAAATTAGCAATCCTTGTATTCCTAATAATATGGCGGGAATCGCGGATGCTCCGATAATTGCTGCTAGTATTGAGGCGGCAAAAGCGGCTAGCCAGATAGCAACTAAAAGGGATAGAGGAGGGACGGCTAAGTCTAGGGCGATCGCCATTAAGTCAAAACGCTGTTGCTCGATCGAAGCTGTCGCCAGCCTGGGAGTTTGAGTTAGCAAGGTTTGCAAGTGTCCGTGTTCCCATCTGGTTCTTTGAGTTTTAGCTACTTGTTGCTGTTGCGGCAAACATCCGGTAACTCGGGCTTCGGGGCAGAATACCGTTGGATGTCCGGCGATCGCCAGATCCAAGCTCATTTGCATATCTTCGACAATATTGCTGCTGGCTAAGGGAACATCTCGAATGATTAACCAGGGAAAAGCCATGCCCGTACCTGTTAGCAACGAGGGGAATCCTAGCTGTTTTAATCCGCTGGGCCGGACTAAGTTTTTCACTAGAAATGCTAAGGCTGAAATCGAATCTTTTGGGGTAGGATTGGGCGGCTGTTCCATTAAATATGTTGCTTGCACTGGCCTTTGTTCTGCTATGGCCGCCCGGGCTAATTTGTCGATCGCGTCTGGCCCACAAATGCAGTCGGCGTCAACCATGATGATTACTTCTGGGGGGTCTGAGGCGATCGCAGTCAAGCCGAAATCTAGGGCGTATCCCTTCCCCTTGCGTTCTGTGTCGTGGCGCTCGATCGCTGTTGCACCGCTGTTGCGGGCGATTTCTGCTGTATCGTCCGTGCAGTTGTCAGCAATCACTAACAGACAATCTTGCGGTGTTAGCTGCGGCAATATGGTGGAGATGGTGGCGGCTATTCCTGCTGCTTCGTTGTAGGCGGGAATTAAAATGGCTATTTTGGGGCGGGGTTCTTGAGTTTGTGATGTGGGGCCCAAGCTGGACAAGAAGGCTGCACTGCATTCTAGGAAAAGAACTGTGATGGGAATTAGTAGGATTAGGGCGATCGTCAACAGTACAACATCAATAAATTGGAACGCTAGCTGATTTATTTGCACAATTGTAGTACCTTAATTTAATTTAATTTAATTTGCTGCGGTCATTGAGTTAATTCAATACAATTGCACCTTCGCCAACTCAGCGAGCCATGCTATTTAACCTATGATATCATGTCCGAAAATATTAGCCCGATCTGGTTCGTAGTGAGGACTTTAGTCCTCTCTTGGATGCGGATTAAAGTCCTCACGCTCGATCCTATTTGATTGCAGTCTTCCCCTCGCACATAATATCATATCATGTCGATTGTTACAATCTTAAGTAAATCACTGAATTAAACCTCAAACACGCCCAAACCTGAGAAACCCGGTCTCTCAAAGAAACCGGGTTTTGGGGTGTTCGGTTTTTAATCCACTAAACACAACGAAGCAATCTTGAAACTATTTTCCAATTACGCTGCGTCGAGGACAGGAACAGGTTCAGGTTTTTTTTGGGTAAACTGTGCGGGGACTATCGATTGTCTGATACATCTCGATATCGATCGCAAATATCCCACTTCTGCTTCCATAGAATCCAGCGTAGAAAGACTCTCCACTAAATCATCAAATTCATCAGCAGTAACTCCCGCACTGTTCAAGACTTCTTCGGTAAGCCTCCCGTACATCCCTTGCAGCAGGAGTTCGATAATTTCTCTGTAGTCAGCGATTTCGGTTCCGTAACCTTGTAATTTCTTGGGATTGATTCCCGACTGTAAAATTTTCAACAACTCTTGCGGGGAACTCCAAGCAAAAGAGGAAGCAATCACTTCTTTTTGGGCCGCAACAAGAGCGTGCTTAATTTTCACTTCCGAGAAATCTGGATCGGCGAGCAAGCTTTCGAGGTGCGACACTTGTCTATCTAAGACGCGCAAGGAAAAAGGAGCTAATTCTACAGTCACCATGTCGCCAGCATCGTCAAGAATTCTGAAAGGATCTTCGAGAACATTAATTAAAAGGTGAATGTCTGTAGGTTTGTTCCAGTCAAACTGTCCGAGGAAAAACGGTTCTTCGTATCCCGGTAAAAGTCCTTGAAAATAAATCGGCAGATTTTTGCCTGATTCCAGGATTTTATAAAGTGCTACTTCCAAGGTTTCTGTCGGCCACCCGAGATTGCTCACGGCGACAAGTTTCAGTTTTCCGGGAACTGATACAATCAGTGAGTTGAGCAATAAATGTACGGCTTCGACAAGATTTTGAGCCGTGACGTAGCGGTGGGGAGCGTGAACGTTGACAGTTTTACTTTGCTGTACTTTTTTGGACATTTGCTCGCAGAACAAGCTATTTTCCAACATATGAGTAAAGCGCACCATCCCGTAAGTGACGTTTCCGGCTTGAGCTGCTTTGGCAAATTGCCATTCGGCAAACTTCTTTGAGGCTGCGTAAACTTCGGTTGTAAAATATCGAGATGTTTTGCCTGTGGAAGAGAAGATGCAGTGTTCGATGCCGTATTCTTCGCACAGTTCGATGACGTGTTTGCATCCTAACAGGCTGGTTGTAACTGTTTCTCGGATTTTGATTTCAGCTAATCCAGGTTGGCGTTGGGCTGCGAGGTGAAACACAATTTCTGGTTTTTCAACCTCAAATATGTGTTTCAGCGCCTGGAAGTTGCGAATGTCGGCGGCATAGAAAGTTACTGCGCCTTCTTTGTTAAAGTGCGGGAGAGTTTCTTCGGGGTTTTGACATCGGGCTTTGTCTGCGGAAATGATGTTAGTTGCACCTAATGTCAGGAGTTTTTCGATTAAGAAACTGCCGACACAGCCTTCTCCGCCGGTTACGAGAATGGTTTTTCCTTTGATTTTGTTGCTAACTGCGGATGCGTACAGGTGAATGCTACGATCGCGTACGTCGGTAAATGGTTCGCGATCGAGTTGTCCGTCGGCTTGATAGGCTGCGATTAGCTGTGCGGTGAGAGTTTGTAGGGCTGCTAGGATTTGAGGATCTTGGGGCTCCGGGGAACCGGGGGGAACTAGGCGCGCGATGCGATCGATTATTTGGGCTTTGGTAGCACCTTCAAACATTTCTGAGGGGTTAGACACACTCTTCATTTTCTTTGCTCCTGTAAATTCTCGAAATACGGCTGCTGATTCAGAGTTGTTAAACAGATTTTTGAGGGAGAGGATTTTTAAAATTCTACGTGGTTTTAGGATTTTTCATACCCACAGCCACTGGACCGAAAAGAGACGCGAGCTGCTCTCATACTAATTAATTGTTTTCAGCCTACTTGTAGTTTTATTAAGCGTTTTTTCACCTGCTAAATTTTGGGTTCGGCAAAGTCGGAACGTTGGCTGTCAACAATTTGTCATTACAACTATAAACTTAAGTTGCAGGCTGTTGGCAATACTCACAACATATCTTTACTATTTCTTTGCAATTCCCTGCCAGTTTTTACGCCATTTTAAAGTTAATGTAAAGTGAGCAAATTTAAAAAAACTTAACAAGAGACTTGAGATAATTTTACTAATTAAGCAGAATGTATTTTTGGAGACTAAATACAGTTAATATTTAAGTCAAAATACTCACAACAGCGCTAAATATTGCGGTAGGTCAAAAATATTGCTACCCATACCAGTTAAAAAAAATGCAACAGTCGGTCAGCGATTCAAACCCATACACAATAAGTCATTCCCAATTTTTTAATCTCAAATCTCAAATCTCAAATTTCAAATAGTATTAATTGGTGGGGTAGCGTAGCAGTGCTGTGTCTACCCCCGTATGTGTGCTGCTACCGGGCGCGAACGGTGCGCTCTTTTTTGCTGCCTTCAAAGTCGCGAGCTGAGGCTGGATCGTAGCCTCCGGTTCGCAAGCGGCGGTCTAAATCGCTGGCTTCTGGAGAAGTTTTTGCCGCTTCTTCGATCGTTACTCTGCCCTCAAGCACAAGTTTGTAAAGAGCCTGGTTGATAATCTGCATTCCTTCGTAGGTGTCATGTTCCATCAACCGGAAAGCTTCATCATCAGCACCTTTCATCAGGTAATCGTTCATGGCCGGGGTATTCACCAAAATATCGTGAACTGCGACGCGGCGGTTGTCAACTGTCGGTAGCAAAAGTTGGGCAATTACTGCTACTAAAGAATCGCAAATTTGAATCCGCATTGCTTGCTGTTCCTCGGGCGGATAGAGGTTCAACAATCGGTTGAGCGCGTTGATGGCGCTGCGAGTGTGGAGAGTTCCCAATACTAAGTGACCAGTTTGAGCTGCTTGCAAGGCTGTATTGATGGTAACGCGATCGCGCATTTCTCCGATCAGAATCACATCGGGGTCTTCCCGCAAAACAGCTCGCAAAGCCTGCTGAAACTCGTGGGTGTGCAAGCCGACTTCCCGCTGGCTGACCAAGCATTTTTTAGAAGGGTGAATGAATTCGATCGGGTCTTCAATTGTAACTACGTGCTTCTGCTCCATCTGGTTGAGGTGGTCGATCATCGCAGCTACTGTTGTCGATTTCCCCGAACCAGTCGGCCCGGTAATCAAAATTAATCCCTGCGATCGCAAAATGATACTTTTGAGAACTTCTGGCAATCTCAAGGAATCGATAGTCGGTATTTCCAAACTGATCAACCGCAATACTAGGGCGCCGCCGCTGAGGGAATCAAAACAGTTGAGCCGACACCGCACGAAGCCCGGGTAAAAAATTGCTGAATCTAATTCCTTGGTAGTTGCAAATTGTTTGCGCTGTTCGGGGGTGAGAATTTCGGCTAAGTAACGTTCAAAAATTTCTGGCGTGACTTTGGGGTGGCTGGTTGCTACTTGCATGACGCCCCGAATCCGAAATCGAGGTACTTGGCCGACTCGAATGTGAATGTCGGAAGCTCCTGCGCTATGGGCATCTCTGACCATTTGTTCGATCGTACTTACGGGAGTCTCAACAGCCCGCTGCTGTTGGGCCGCAGGGGGTTGTGCAGCAGGCCCTGGTGGTGGTGGCGGTGGCGCCGGAGTTGCAGCCAAGGGCGGAGGCGGCGGCGGGGTGCGGCGGGCTTGAGCCTCGGGTTTAACTGGTGTAGGATTGTTTAATGGGTTCATTTTTTAGTCTCCAATCAGTCGATTTTCGATTTTTCGATTTTCCATTTTTCGATTGACTCGCAGCGCCGTGAATCTGGGAGTTTCAACTAGGGCGTTGCCCGCTCGCGCAGTCGTTGGGTCTAAAATTTGGGGATTGACCGTGGGTGATTGAGTGTCGGGATCTAATATCCGTTACTGGGCGCGGTCAAGGTATGAGTGAAAAAATTCCCGATTTATAATCTAATCGCTCGGTTGCTAATTCGGTACTAACTGCTGAGAATATTTTACAATTAGGCTTGATGGGCGATCGAGTAATTAACAGTTTTGACTCCTATGAACATCGGTCACAAAATTGCTGGCTGGCTCGAAAATCGCGCTGTTACTCCAGCTTACGCGGGTTGGCTGCTGTCGGGGATGACGGTGTTCTTTTTTGGATCGGCTACTAATACCATGTCTGGCTGGCTTTACGCGCTCAGCGGTGGGAGTTTGGCGCTGCTGGGAGTAGCGGCGGTTTTGCCGACAAAATCGCTCCGTTTCTTGGAAGTGGGCCGCCACCCGATCGCACCGGTGAGTGCGGGGGATCAAATTACGGTGGAACTAGAAATCGAAAATCGCACTCGATCGCCTAAAACTTTGTTACAAGTCTTAGATATCTTGCCGTTTGTACTGGGAGAGCCGATCGTCCGCCCGATCGAGCTGATAGAGCCTGAGAGTACGTACAGACTTACATACTATCTAGAAGCCCGGCAGCGGGGCGTCTATCGCTGGCAAGAAGTACACTTGAGAACGGCGGCGCCTTTAGGCTTGTTTTGGTGCCGCCGCAGCCGCCCGCTAAAAGCGGTGGCGGTGGTTTACCCGCAGGTTTTGCCGTTGAACACTTGCCCTTTGATCGATCGCATCGGTCAAGAAGACAGTCCGCAATTGTACGATCGCCTGCGATCGCAAACCGCTACCGAAGGACTCACCCGCAACCTGAGACCTTACCGCCACGGAGACCCCACCCGCCTGATTCACTGGCGCACCAGCGCCCGCTACGGAGAACTGCGGGTGAGAGAGTTAGAAGTTGCAGCAGGCGGTCAAGAAATTATCATTGCTCTCGACAGCGCTGCATTGTGGCAAGCAGAGGAGTTTGAACGAGCCGTGACAGTAGCAGCGTCTCTTTACTTCTATGCTAGCAAGCGCCTGTTAAACGTCAAACTTTGGACGGCCGGAACCGGACTTGTGTCGGGGAACCGGGTAGTTTTGGAAACCTTGGCGGCGGTTAATGCTGCCGAAGATGCGATCGATAGTCGATCGCAACTATCGATAATTTGGCTAACTCAAAACTCTGCAAGTTTAAGCACTCTTACGCCTGGTAGTCGTTGGCTGCTCTGGCCGAGTTCTACTGCGCCGGAAACAGGCGAAAAACTGTTAGTAAAACACGATTTACCAGGCTTACAAATTCGCTCGGATAGACCTTTAGAACTTCAGTTACAAGATGCTTTAGAAAGAGCAATTAGTTATTAAGATTGACTGGATGAGTTTTTATGTATCCTATTATTGGTTCGATCGTTCGGAATGCGAGTCCTTTCTTAGATGCGGACTCGCATTCCGAACGATCAAAC
>NZ_JAUBOJ010000070.1:0-22954 GCF_036700185.1 Microcoleus sp. BM001215392
TT
Source organism: Microcoleus sp. BM001215392 (assembly GCF_036700185.1). Classification (NCBI taxonomy): domain Bacteria; kingdom Bacillati; phylum Cyanobacteriota; class Cyanophyceae; order Oscillatoriales; family Microcoleaceae; genus Microcoleus; species Microcoleus sp. BM001215392. Next base: position 3 of record NZ_JAUBOJ010000070.1, read on the forward strand.
GTAAGATGCTTCACCTTCTGAAAGAGCAGCATCTAAGCGCAGCAAGACATAACGACGAATTTTTTTAATTAGGTAAAGGTCACTATCTAAGACTTTAAGTATATTGTTCGACTCTTCCCGAGTAAACTGGAGCGGCGAATTGGAATTGAATAAGTCTTCCTCTTGTTCAATAGCAGTTAGCAATCGGCTGTAACGTTCAATGCGCTCATTTATATTAGAGCGGACAATCATTAAACCTGCGGCTAAGCGGTCTAAATCAGTAAAAAAACGTACCAAATTATCGGCGTTATTATGATTGCGCGATAGGTAGAAAATGGCAGGCGGTATCCAGTCAAAATTATCAATATAGTCTAAAAATTTAAACAGTTGATTTATTTCTTCTGCACGCCCAACACTTTCATACCTTAAATTCTGAATTTCCGAAAAAGCATTAGCATAAGGAGTTAAAGTTTCATCAATAAATTGCTGAGGCTCAGCCGCAGGATTGATGTTTTCCTGAAAATCTTTAAGGACGCTCTTGTTGAGTTTTTTCTTTTCCTTAATCATGCGAATATGAGAAAACAGGTCTTTGAATAGCTCGCGTCCCAGAGCCTCCTCGATATCTTCCCACTTTTTAGTATATTTTTCTTGTTGCAATTCGGGTATTTTTCCGATAATCTCAGCTTTCAAGATATCAGTTAGGGAGAGATCTAATCCCCTATTGTTCAACACAGAAAATATCCGATATGCAGAATCAAAGTCAGGCGTAGAAACCACTACCAAGAAGCACTGAGTAATGATGAACTGGGCAAGGCGTATACAGCACTCTTCGCCTATCGCATGGAAACGTTGCAAGAATAAATGTGCATTTTCTTTAATCAGCTTCTGACTATCCATCAGCTCAGCACTGTTCAATTCTTTGAGCTTGTTAATACCACCTTCATTTTGAATATATGCCTTAAAAAATTCTGCATCTCGCTCGCGCAAAGTCAGACGGTAACGATTAGGAGTACCCGCAATTAAGCTGCCTTTTTGGTAGAGAAAAGTGGTTAAGTCATTGGCGTGTTCTGTTGGCAATGATGCCCTGAGAGCAGCTAGTAGTATGGTGAGGGTGGTTAGACGTTGCTGACCATCTACAATTTCAGCGGCTGGTTGCTCCGATTTAATCAAAACAATGCTGCCTAGAAAGTAGGGGTTGAGTTCATCAATCGTCTCGTTACCTTCTCCCAAGAATGTTAGCAGGTCTTCCAGGAGTTCCCCAGCTTCCTCCTTTGTCCAAGCATAGGGGCGCTGGTAGAGGGGAATCATGAACACAAAGTCATCGCTAAATATTTTTCTAATTGGGTGTTCCTCGCCCTTGATACTGACACGATTCATGCTTGGTTCCTGTGTTAGATATGGTTGGCAATTGCTTCTAAAACTTCAATTTTTCCTGTTAATAGAATACCATGCTTAAGCTGAGAAAGGCTAACTCTCAACTTAGCCAGTGCAGACTGGTTCCATTCGTCGCGCCGCAGGTTTCAATCTGCGGCTGCATCACCCATTTTCCGCCTGACTTCTCATCAACTTCTGCACGCTACCCAACGCCCGATTTAATTCGTAACTCTTTGTTTCCGCATTCTGCAAAAAAGCCTGCTGTTCTTCCTCAATCATTAACACATCCTGCCGCACCAAACCATCTAATAACTTTTGAGCAGCACCAAAACAACTATCTTTAATAAACTTGCGAAACCACACAGGCAATTTGTGCAGCCGCCAAAACGCATTTAATGAGGTAAAATGAATTAAATAAGCGCGAGTTGCTGTCTCGCTTACCGGGCAAACCAAGCAGTAAATCTTAAAGTCGCTTCCCAATGTTGAAACCCAGTGCGGGTAAACATAACTCACGTCAAGCGGTTCCGGGTGCAGCTTGCGCAGAGATTTAAAAAATAGCTGGGAAATTGACCAAATTTTATCTATTTTGTAATAACTTTGTGCCTGATAGCGAGCTGTTACTTGATGCTCGTCTTCTGTTAAACTATCTAATACGGGATTTGCCCAAGCTTGCCAATCGTCGTGCAAGTGTCCGTGGTACATATCCATCAAGTTTTCAATTAAAAATGAATAGTGCGCCTGACAGTCGATGACTGAAACTGTGGCAATATAATTGAGATGTTCCCACTCTGGCAAATCCAATAAATCTGTTTTTTCGGCTTGGGTTGCGTCGCCGGGAAACAGCCAGATAAAACCGTTTTGCTCCTTGACTGGATAGGAGCGAATTTTGCAGTTAGGTAGCTTTTGGTTTTCTGCTAAATAATCGACCTCTGCGCATTCTCCGCTGGCATTTAACCGCCATCCGTGGTACGCGCATTCGATTAAATCGCCTTTAACTTTGCCGTGGCTGAGTTTAACTTGTCGGTGCGGACATCTGTCTTCTAAAGCGTTGATTTTGCCTGCACTGTCGCGGAAAAGCACGATCGCCCGATGCCACAATATCACAGGTAGCGGCTGACTCTGTACCTCTGTGCTGCGGGCGACTGCATACCATTGCTCGCAATTAATACCCAACTCGCGGATGTGAGTTTTTTTTTCCTTTGCAGATACCGATTCGATCGCGTTGTTTTGCATTACAAATTTTCCCAAATTACGCCCATAAAACAACCCAATCTTACAAAATAACAGCCGGGAAAGCAACGACCGTAAATTTTTTTAAATCTCCCTTCTGACAAATACTTATCCCTAGCTAAATGCTTCAACCAGCTTGGCGACAATCTAAATTTTAATAATTTTGAAGCATTGCGAAACCCGTATTTGGCACAATCTAATCTAAAATCTCTCACTGCACCTATTATGTTGCCGATTGTTGCAGGTGTTTCAACTTCCGATACATTATCTAACAAGACAACTTTTCCCTGCCTATTCAACATTTTTTTTATTGATGAAAGAGCGGCTGGGAGGTTGGACAGGTGGTGAAAAGTTGCGGCGCTAACTATTAAATCAAATTGGCGGTCGAGCGCTAATTGACTGGCATCCATTTGGATGTATTCTATATTCGGGGCGGAGCGTTTTTGACGAGCAATAGCCAGCAGTTTTGCTGACAAATCGACTGCCACCACCCGCTCGTAATACTTGGCTAATTCAAAAGCAAGAATTCCCGAACCGCAGCCAATATCTAATGCTGTGCCTCTGCTGGCAGACAGGTTTTTAGTAAAGAAATCATTCTGGCTTTGCAAGGTGGCAGCAAAATCATATTCTGTTGCAAAATCATCAAACGTTACGGATTTATTCCGAATTTTCCAGTTACTCTTCAGCATCTATTCTTGCTTTATACTCATTCAACATTTTAACCGCAAATGCACCCAAATCGACGGCGATGATTTTTTTGTTTCCAAGCTCTGCTTTTTCTGCTCTTCGTTGGTGCGGATTTGGGATTTTTGCCACCTGATTATTTTAGCCATAAACCAATGTTTTTGTGCCCCTTTAAATTAACTACAAAATAAAAAGGTTCGTAGTCAGGACTTTAGTCCTTCTTTTCCTGAGGACTAAAGTCCGAACGATAGAACCGCTTTTATTGTCGTCGTTCATGCGGACATAATATGAAATCCGCCCAGCTCGCTGCACACCCTAGATTTTTAGAACGCCCTCGGGATTAACAGTCAAGAGCGATCGCCTTTGCAAACCCTCTTGATATAAAATAGCATTAGCCGCCAACAAACCGCTGCTCACCGCCCTTTCCATCAAACCGCAAGGAAACGGCATTTTCACCCAATCTCCGGCAAACAACAGATTGGGAACAGCGCAACAAGTCTCGGGCCTTTCTGCATAACTACCGGGCGGATAACCCGAAAAATTCTTTTGATTTACCAACTCCCGGTGCAACATAGTCGCTGCTTTTAATTCCGGTACAATTTCATACAATTCTTGCTCGAAAGTCGCCAGCAAAACTTCCTGGTTGGGAAATTCCTTCTCCTTGTAACAATAAGCGTGCAGTTCCACTACGCTGCCGCCAGTTTTCTGATGCCACTCGATAAACTGATCCTGAATTTTGTGGTAAAGCGTGATGCTATCAGTCAGTTTGTAGCCAGAAAGCGAACTAAAATTGCTGTGTTCCCAGGGGAAATCGCGATCGAACCAAAAACGGCCCACCGCAAACGGATCGGCTATTTTCAAGCCCTCAATGCGGCTCTGCACCTGCGGGTTCACCTCACCGCTGGCCAAACTAAACAAATGCTGCATCCCCGGAACATCCGCCGCAAAAACATAATAATCAGCCTTCAATATTTCACCCGATTTTTGTGGCTGCGACTTGTCAACCGCAGCGGCTAACTGTACCTCATCTGCTTTTTTATCTACCACCTTAAATCTCGGTAAATCCCGCTGAGCAGGCCCGCTCACAACTCGCCCCTCAGCATCAAAAACTGCGCCGTGACAAGGACAGTGAAATTGACCGTCATTTTGTTTTTTAACTGTGCAGCCTTGGTGAGTGCAGCTCAGAGAAATTGCCTCTTTCCCTCCGGGTGCGGCGGCAAATACACTATCGCCAGCCCCGAAATATTCCGTAGAATTGCTATCAGTTAACAGCGCGTTTCGCTTCACCCAAAAAGGAACTTTACTTTGCACGTCTCCAGACTGATAAGTCAAAGAATCAATCTGACCGTTTTCCCAGTGAATTCTACTAACTGCGACATCTGTCAATACTTTCCCACCTTTGCTTTCAATGGATCTGGCAATCGGCTGCACCAAACTTGTGCCCATATCTTGCCGCGTGCCGTTGAAAGCTAAACCTTCGGGATTTCCAAAAAAATAAAAATGGAAAAATTGCATTAATTCTCCTACGCTCAATTCGTCGGGAGCGTTGAGACTGGACTTGGCAAAAGGCAGAAAATACAAGTCGTAAAGTCCGCGGGGGAATTCACCTTTTACCCAGTCGGCTACTGATATGTTATCGAGGCGAGCGAAACTTTTCTGAGTTTGAAAACCGCCGATTTCCCGAAATACTTGCCAGTGAGCGGGTTTTGTGAGGTTGATTCCCCACTTGAGCCGGTTCGGAGAAGATATTCCCAAATCAACGATATTCCAGGGGAAAGCTGAATGGTTGGGGCGGAAAACTTCTGGTTGATATTTGCCGTCTCGAAACACGACGGCGTAGGATTCTAAAGATACAAAGTTATCGGTAATTTCTAGTTCTTTTACCACACTTTTGAGGTTGTAGTATTGCGGAAAAAAACCGTGAAAGCCGTGTTCCATCATGAAGGTTTCGTTCCCGACTTGTATCGGCCAACTAGCAATTTTACCGCCGAGTTGGGGCGATTTGTCCAGCAGCGTCACGGCGAAACCCCGCTGACTTAGTTCGTAAGCACAGGCGAGCCCGGCCAAGCCTCCCCCGACAACTGCAACTGTTTTGCGGTTATTGAGCATTCGCGGTAAATCAAGAGTATCTTGCTCAAAAACGGCGGGTTCCGGTTTGGAAAATCGCGAGTAGCCCAGCATTCCGCCGGCGGCGCCGACTCCCAGGAATTTGAGGGCGGTGCGTCGAGAAACTGGCGATAGCGGTGGATTGGTTGATTGACTCATAAACGTGGTTCACACAAATAGGTCATCCGATTTTGGATTGGGATTTGGGATTTTAGATTTTAGGGGCGATTTACTGATGCTTCGGGGGATTTCTACCTCTAAACATCTCAAATCGGCTTTTGTCTCTAAAATTATTCCGTGATGGGTATATGCCATAAGCCCATATATCATAAGACCTAAGACATGATAGCGGAAGAAATACTCAGACAGATTATCGGGTTTGTGCGATCGAGCCGGACGATCGCAAAATAATCTATCTCAGGTATGATGTCTTAAGGAATCGTGTAAAGTAATGTTAAGCCTGCTCGCTCGAAACCCAAGTCTAAAATCGATCGCCTAACATCCACAGACTTATACCAGTGACAGTTAAATTTTTATCGAAATTGCGTCGCCGAGAATTTCTTAAAGCTTTCTCAATTGGTTTAGCGGCTCCTGTTTTCTATAACAGCGCAGCACATTCTCAAGACTATTCAAATTACGAAAAAAGTGCGTTAGCCACCAATCCCACAGCCCGAGAAAACCAAAAACCCGGTACCGCAGATTGGGAATTAGAAAATCCTGCTACCAAGCGAGAAATCGAAGGTTATGCCTCTCTCACTAGCGTCAATCTCGGTGGCGAAATTAAATTATTTGTCAATACTAAAGAACCAAATTATACCATAGAAATATTCCGCACCGGATGGTATGATGGACTCGGCGGCCGCCGGATGAATGACCCAATTGTACGCAAGGCAATCAGACAGCCTCCGCCGAGAGAAGATGAAGCATCAGGACTGATAGAATGTGATTGGAAAGATCCGTATATTTTGCGAATTCCCGATCGCCATTCGGACTGGACAAGCGGCATTTATTTAGCCAAACTCACTGCTGGCCGTACGTCCAAGCAAAGTTATATCATTTTTACAGTGCGGGATGACGATCGCAAATCCGACATTTTATTTCAATCCAGCGTTACCACTTTTCAAGCCTACAACAATTGGGGCTACAAATCGCTTTACCGCTGGAACAGTCACGCCAAACAAGCTTACAAAGTTTCGTTTAATCGGCCCTACGCCATGAGTCCCAACCGCAAAGCAGCTTACGGCATAGGTGCGGGGGAATTTCTGACTAATTTTCAGCCAAAAAGGAGAACTTCGAGTGCTGGTTGGGAATACAACATGGTCAGGTGGCTGGAAAAAGAAGGCTACGATGTTACTTATGCCACCAACATTGACACGCATTTTAACTCTCGCTTGCTGTTGTCTCACAAAGCATTTTTGTCTGTAGGTCACGATGAATATTGGTCGCGAGATATGCGAGAAAATATCGAAGCAGCTAGAGACGAAGGCGTCAGCCTCGGCTTTTTTGGTTCCAATATTTGCTACTGGCAAATCCGCCTAGAACCCAGCCGGATTACTGGAGAAGTAAACCGAACTGTAGTAGCTTATAAAGAAATGGCCGATTTAGATCCTTTGGGCGGATTTAAAGCAGAAGTTGGGGCGGTTAATTCGTCGGTAGAAATCGCGGCGGCCGGCCAGTTAAACTACGGCATCGGCAAACCAGAACGCGATCGAACAGCAACAGCTTACAATCAACCTCCAGCGCTATATTCCTTAGTAACAACTCGCTGGCGAGACAGCTCTGTCGGCAGCCCCGAAGATGCTTTAATCGGCGTTATGTACGAAACATTTCAAGTTAATTCTGATATAGTCATCGATCTAAGCGCTCCGGATTGGCTGCTAGACAAAACAGATTTAAAACATGGTGACAAATTACCAGGGCTGTTGGGTTATGAAGTCGATCGCATATTTGGGAATGCCCCAAAAAATCTAGTTCGCATCGCCCATTCGCCCTACCCTCACGGCGGCGGCACTCGCTATGCTGACATGACCGTTTATACAGCAAATTCCGGGGCGAAAGTATTTGCGACTGGTTCGATGCAGTGGGCGTGGGGATTGGATAATTATAATGCACCGGAGTTGCGATCGCCAGTTTTAAATGCCGCAGCTCAGCAGATAACCCGAAACGTTTTAGCAAAGCTGTTAAATTCAGCTAAATCTTGAATCTAATACTTAGTCGATCAAAAAACTGTCGTCCCCTTGCAAGTTTCTTTTCTGGCGAGGGGGACGGAGCAGAAGGCGGAAAACTGAAACTATTATTCAGGTGCAAATGCCAACGAGCTATCAACAAAAAGCTGTAGGGCGCGCAGCGCGCACCTTACTATGATACATAACAATTTATACAATCAATAAGTGCTGTAGAGATGTTTTACTGGGTGCATCTGGTTTTGGAAGAGGGCTCTCGGCATAACCGCATATAAGTTATTAGTTATAATCTCATATTTACGGAGGTCATGCCAGAGCCCGGAGCGATATATTTTCCCAACTCAGATGCACCCGTTTTACTTATCGTTTGACTTACCATCAAACACCTGTCTGAGTAGCGCCAATCCGGCCCAAACTATCCCCATCTGCTCCTCAGATAAATCCTCGAACATTGGTGAAATATTGATCGAGGTGATACCTCTAATTTCTTCCAGCCTCGCGCGACCAGTTTCTGTCAGTGTCAGCACCACCGCTCGCCGTTCCTGAGGATGTTCTTGGCGGTTAACAAATTTTTCCTGAACCAAGCGCTCGCAAATAGCAGAAGCAGTCGGTCGAGTCACTCCCAAATAATCTGCTAACTTCGATAAAGAAGAACCTGGATAGCGGTAAATAAACATCAGACTGCGAAACTGAGATATCGATAAAAAAGATTCTCCTTGATTTCGCATTTGCGCTCGAATCGATCCCACAATCAGGGGAATGATTTCTACTACTTCAGCAGCGCAGCGCTCGGGGGTTATTCCTGTAGAGGATTGTTCCAAATTCATGTTGGTTCCCTGTTAGACAAGTCCACCATCGCTGTATTCAGCAAGGTGGCGTGAGCAAAAGGGATGCTCGGTTGGTGCAGCATACAAATCAAATTTCATGTTTGAGTAAAAAACTTTGCCTCCATAGAGGCTCTCTTGGAAGCTATCGCACCTGCATACTAGGGTGCTTGGCTCGGTTATTTAGGTTTTCAGTTGAGCCTTTCTCAGAGAATCTACGTAAGTATAGATGGCGGAGGCATTTAATTATGGACGATAGAGGGCGAATTTTCTTAATAAACAGTACAGGTATTCTCTCTATACCGCAATTGCAGCAATACTAATTGTTAGGGAGCCTAATAATTTAAATTTTATTTATTTCGGTAAAATTGTCAAGTTTGAGGATAAATGTGAGTGAATTTGGCAATTTAATCGATTCAGCATAGCTGACTTCAGTTTTCTTCAATTAACTGCCGCAATCGGCTATTTTCGTTGATTTAACTTGCCCGGTTGCTTTAAATTTGCGATCGATTATTTATGAGTTGTCGATCGCACAGATCGATCGCGTGGTGTCAAGCCCTGTTAATTAGGTGATTATACATATAACAGATATATTCTTAGTGATATCTATCACAACTGTTACACAAATAAAAAAAAGTGCGAGATTAAAGTTTATTAGTGCCGAGGGTTTGCAGGCGAGATCCCAGTGACACAATTGACACATATAAATTTGAAAACGTCAAAAATTTAATTTTTATTAGGAGCCTTAACAGCATTTCTGTGATGCTTCCAAGTACCTGTCTTCCCGAAGATTGCCGCCACTCAACTCAATTAAGATATAACTGAAAATATTCCGCCCCCCACTTGTCGCCGCCCAAAACATCCAGCCAGCCAGCCGGACTCTACCATTAAGCTGAGAATACTTTGATTTCTGTGTTATTGCTAGTTGAGCTTGATTCTGCCAACTTAACTGACAACTAAATATCTCCGATAAAAAAAGCAATTATTGAAAATTTGCCCCACAGTAAAATCAGCAAATCTCCGTGGATAATTTTAAACCATATCTATCTGAGACTCGGCTATATATCGATTTCGCCAGTTTCAAACGCCGAGGCTGGGGGCGATTGATTGGTGCTAAATTCAGAGATTTTAAGGGCGCAGACGCGAGTGAGATCGATCGTATGCAAACAAAATACCAGCCGTAGAAACCACAGCCAAAACCGAAGGAACTAAAGGCATCCAGCCCCCGAAAGCCAGAATAGCGATCGCACCTTGATACAGCAAAAAAATCATAGCACCAAGAGCGATCGCCAACACCAAAGGCGATCGGCCGCGCCCCGCCAACAACCCGCCAGTAACAGCCACCAACCACACAAAAATAGCATCTCCCCACTGTATCCCTTGCGACTGAGGCAAAACCCACAATAGCGGCCTTTTATCGAGCGCAGCGCTGAGAATTTGACTCACCATATGAGCGTGAATCCACACGCGCGGCATTTTACCGTAAACAGTATCCGATTCATCGCTAGAAGCTTGGGAAGTGTGGCCAATCAACACAATTTTACCTTTAACTAAATCCGAGCTTATATTCCCTGACAAAACTTCTTCAAGCGTAACTTTAAAAGCCGGTTTGGGATGAGCGCGGTAGTTGAGCAATACTTGACTGACGGGCGAATTTAAATTTTGATAACCTCCTGTACGAGCCGCCAATTTTGGAAAAACAACCCCACCAATTCGCCACTCTTGATTCTGAGTTATCTGTGCTGCAATCCCTCGACTCTCCAAAAACCGCAAAGCCAACAGCAAGCTGAAGCTGTTGGGAGCGCGACAATTTTCAGTTAAATTAGAAAAATTAGAGTTATAAGAAAGAGGTTGACGGCGAATGCTGCTACCTTTTTCGTGGCGAGCTTCATCGTTTGGTAAATTGCTAAAACTGATTTGATTTATTAACTTACCTTGAGACAATTCCCGCGGTGGCTCGTAAATTTTGGTATCGCCATAGCTGCATATAGTAATATTATTCGGGTGGCTTTGAAACAGCGCAATTAATTTTTGCCTTCCCGACTCTCTGCTCGCAGAGCGGTGCATATTCAAACCAATTACTAAAGGTTGAAACTGCTGCAATTTTTCCATTGCCCTTGCTAAAGTAGCATCATTTTGAGGATACCCGTACTTCTCAACATCCTTGTCTGTCACTTCCACAACCAACAACCGATTGTCAATGGGTTCAGGTTGTCTGTGGCTCATGAGTCGATCGAACATTGAGAGTTCCCACGGCTGCATCACCCCCAAATAGCGCGCTTCCATCACAGCAAAGGTACAACCCAGACTCGCCAAAATCAACGGCTTCAAGCGTGAAAAACCCTTAACTGGGGGTTTTTTGCAAGCCGTCACCGCAGGTGCATCCCGCGCCACCACAGGCGCATCCGGCGGCAGCAAAAAATCGTTCCAAACCGCCGGCACCGCTGCCGGATGCTGCCAAATTACAGGCAACCAACTAGCACAAGGAAAATTCTTTTCCTTACTCTCCAACCTGCGCCGCGCTTCCCCGGCTGCTGCATACAAAGACTTACCATTAACAAACTCTTTCAGAAAACACTTTAAAAATTCCTGAGCTACAAAATCCGGCACAAACTCCCGCATTAAAATCATTTGCGGAATCATTTGAAAATCATCTAAATTTCTTGCCAAGCCCAACCCATCGCAGCAATTAAAAATTGCCAGTTGCAAACCCTTATCCACGGCTTTTCTTAAGCCGCACCACAACTCATTAATTGTTAAAAAATCATTTTTGTTGATATAAATTTTTCCAATATCGTTTTCAGTTTCCCCGTGGCCTGCAAAAAATATAATATCCCAAGACTGATCCCAAAGTTCGTTATTAATTTCGTCCGCTTTCGGTTCAACTAAAAACTTCACTTCAGCATGGGGAGACAAATTTTCCAAAATTTTCCGATCCGTCGTGACATCAATTCTAGCGCTGTTTCCCAGAATCGCTAAAATTCTCACCTGAGACTTGCGGACTGGTTTTTGCGGATTTTCCCTAGTTATATAGTTGAAGTTACTCAGCGAATGTTCTGCTTTCGGAAATCTTTTAAACAAATCCCATAGATTCCAAGGTAGCTTGTGCAAGTGCTTGTCATCTGTACAAATCAGCACCCTCGCTTCTCGATCGGGATTTAAATTATCGCCAATCAGCCTCTCCACATTCGCAAACTCAGGAGCATCCAGCCAATCATTCAGCATCTGCGCTAGTTTTTTACCAGATTCTCTGCAATCTTGCACAGGACTTCTGCTGTTAATCCTGCCTGGTTTGATCCGAAAATAAGATTTTTTAAGATTAGATTTGACAGCATTTTTCGGTACGTTTTCCTGCGATGACGGGTAAATTAAATTAACTAATTTTTGCGGTTGGTGGCGGGAATCTGCGCCCAAAATCCGATATTTATCCCGCCAGTGTTCTTCTTCAAAAACAGCTATTTGCGGGTTGGGGGGCAATTTTTGGCTGGCGGTAAAATCAATAGACGGAAATTGATTATTTTTCCAAATTTGGACTGTACAGCGAAAACCTTCTTCACAATTTCCGTCTAATTTGAGTAGAATTAACTTATCCATAACGCACACCCCCATTCATTGCTAACGATCGAATGAAAACTTTTCAGTGATGCTGAAATCGTCTAAAGCCAACTTGACGCTAAAATTCTCTCCCGGTTCTGCCTTCAACTCAAATAGCAACTTTTCGGTTCTATTTGCTTTAGCTTGCATCACGGTTTCTCCTCCATCGTCCAGCACCATCAACTGCAAATTGTTAGGCAGATTGGTTTGACCGTTTGTGGGATAAACCTCTATCGAAATATCGATATCCGGTTCGTCTGTTGTCATCAATCCCACAAATAAAGCTACTTGTTCTTTTCCCCGCTCTAAGTTGAGCAATTTGCCTCGCCTGACTGGTAGCATTCTATTTGTAGAAGCATCACTTTCTAAAAGTTGAGGACTGCGGAAAGCAAACTGCGATTCAGGTTTTGAATCAAACAGCGTTTGGGCTGTTTCCCAACCAGTATCAAAAACATTTTGCAACCACTGACTGAGATTTACGGGTTTGAGCAGTTCTAAATAGTCTAGCAGTTGGTCGATCGATTTTAACTCGGTCACGGCAATTTGTTCTCGATCGACTGTTGGTACAAATCCCAGCAACTTCGCCTCCTGGAGAGATTGAGCTATCTCTACAGCGATGTAACCAATTCTGTCCGATCGCACTTCTGTCGGAATCGAGACAAAATCTTCACCTTCGCGCACCCAGCGGCACTCAAATTTGCCAATATTTTTGACATCCAAATCGGCCACATCCATAAATTTCTGAACTACAGGATTCCAAATATTGCTGGCGGCTAAATCAGTCTCTATTTCCATGCACTGAAAGTAAAAATCGACTGCGTGGACTGCTAAAGCATTCAAATAAACCTGTTTGGCTTTTTTTGAGTCACGTTGTTGCTGTCCAAGGGTTTGAGCGCTGTGGTGCGCTGCTGGGGCGATCGGAATTGTCAAAACAAAATCAACTTGTGTGTTATTCATGATTCATCTCTGGTGTTTGCTGTTGAATGTCCTATAAGTATTCTCTGAACCTGGGCGTGAATTTCTCAAAACACCTCCGGTAAAAACTGCTTAAAGTTGAAATCCCGACCCCCAACTCTGCGGATATCTGTTCCCAACTTACTTCTTCTATCTCTCTCTTGACAAGCAACAACTGAAAATTGACCTGCGGGTGCTTTTTACTGACTTCACTTTTAAAAACATCGCCTGGATCTTCTTCAATTATCTCGATTAGAGCTTTGGCTAGTAGGTCAGATTCATCTTCCTGTTGATTGGTTTGTCCATCAAAAAAAGCATCAATATCTTTATAGTATGAACGTTTGAAGTCGCTGCGACCTATAACTCTAGGCGTAGCTTCTTGAAAACATTTAATTATCAAGAAATTTACCCACTGGCTCACCTCTTTCTCTGGTCTGTAGTTCTTGATTTCCCGGCAGATGCGGAACATTAAATCTTGGTAGGCTTCCGTGCAAATTTCCTGATAAATTTCCCAAGTAAAACTGAAATTTTTGGGAAACTTAACAATTTTATATTTTTGAATTTCCATTACTAATGTTGTTACAGCTTTCTGTCGTTCAACAGTTTGAGGCTGATGATTTTTAGCAGCTATGGCTAGCTGTTTGAGCCGATCGTCAATTTCATCTTTACTAGGCATCTCTTGTTCCAAGGGTACTCAGAAAAATTGTCTGCAACCAGCGATGCAGGCCGCCGGAGTTCAGCTAATTCTCTCACCAACAGCCCCTGTGCGGCTACTGGGCGAGCGATCGCCTCCTCCTGCAATGCCTTGTATTTGCCTATCTGTCGGGATCTGCGATTTTTATGCAAAACCCAGGAAAATTTACAAAACTTTACATAAATCGCGAATTTCTGGATGGCGGGGCGATCGTTGGTGCGTCACGAATCAAGCGGTGCTTGTGACACAGCCGGTACGAGATGTTTGGCTTTGGTGTGGAATGTTATAATCGGGCTCGCCAACACAGTTAAGTATTCGCACGCAGCACAGTCAACTGCGGTATTAATACCAATTCTAAAAAATAATCTAACTTGAGGAAATCTCCAAACCTTTATTTGAGCGATCGTTCCCAATTCTTTAATCTGAATCCAAAAATCGAATATCGAAAAAGGTATAACGGCTCCCAATCATGCACCACCAATCTCAGCAGCACCGCCAAAAACACTGGACTCAGAAAAAACTTAAAACAGCCCTTTTTTACTGTTTGATAGCAATATTTTTTTGCTGGAGTTCCGCAAACCTCCCTGCGATTCCCCAGAAAACCGACCCGGGCGGACTTAACGGGCAAGAAATGAGAGAGATTCTCGATCGCGGAAACCTCACAGAAGCCGTTACCAGAATTGAAAAAGACTGGGAAGAAGACTATCAAAAATACTTGGAACAAGACTTTGCCGCCCGGGAAAAAACCGCTCAAACAATCTCAAAAACTCTCTCGCGCCTAGCAGTTCAAACTCAGAAAAAACCAGCCTTAATTTACGCCATCCCGCGTACAGACCAACTAGAACTAATTTTAATCTTGCCCGATCGCCCGCCAATACTCCGCAGCGTCCCGTCAGCCAAACAACAGATACTGCTGTCAACAGTCAAAGCCTTCAGCACCGAAATCACCAACCAGGTAAAAATCAACACCAACAGCTATCTCGAACCAGCCCAAAAACTTTATCAGTGGATAATTTCGCCTTTAGAAACCGATTTGAAACTCGCAAAAATTGACACATTGCTGTTCTGTGTCGGCGAAGGTTTGCGAACCGTACCCCTAGCAGCAATGCACGACGGAAAGCAATTTCTGATCCAAAAATACAGCATGGCGCGGATTCCGGCATTCAAGCTGACAGACATCAATTACGCCGATCTCAAAAACTCCCACGTGTTAGGAATGGGAGCAGCCATTTTCTCAGAAACGGCGAACAAACAACCTCTCCCAGCAGTCCCGTTAGAACTAAGGGCGATCGCCCGACAGTGGCCTGGTCAATCCTTTGTCAACGAAGATTTTACCATTGTCAACTTGCAATCGCAGCGGCTGCAACAAAGATACGGCATCATCCACCTAGCTACTCACGCGGAATTCCGCCCGGGATCTGCTGATAACTCCTACATACAATTTTGGGATAATCAACTGAGATTTTCTCAAATGAGAGATTTGAAATGGAACAATCCGCCGCTGGAACTGTTAGTATTGAGCGCCTGTAGAACAGCTTTGGGAGACAGAGAAGCAGAACTCGGATTTGCCGGTTTAGCGCTGCAATCCGGAGCCAAATCTGCCCTCGCCAGCTTGTGGTATGTGTCAGATGCGGGGACTTTGGCGCTGATGACTGAGTTTTACCAGCAGTTAAAAGTTAGCAAACCTCAAGATCCTCCAGTCATTAAAGCTGAAGCTATGCGACAAGCACAAATTGCAGCGATTGAAGGTAAACTAACCATAGAAAACGGTCAATTGCGAAGTTCTCGGGGCGAAATTTCTTTACCTGCGTCTATCCCCAAACTCGACAGCAAAGATTTATCGCATCCTTATTATTGGGCGGCTTTTAGTATGATTGGCAGTCCTTGGTAATTGAGGGGGTGAAACAGGCTTTTCGGCCTGTTTCACAATGCGATACCTGTAGGGAAACGGCATTGCCTTTCGTCGTGTCAACAATCGCCTAAAATGCTTGATAAATTTCGCTTTTATCCAAGTCTAGATCCTCCTGGCATCCCCCGAATCGTTGCGGGGACATTGATCCATTTCCACTTCCCCCCTTGGTTCGAGGTGTGCCAGGGCGATCGGGGCCTAATAGTCAAACAGTAGATCGGTACTAAGTTTGACCTGAAGTTGACACTAATAGACATTACCGTGTCCGGCACGAGACTCTACGGATCAACCGATATTACCGATGAAGCCAGCCCATTTTCTAGACTTTGCCCGATCGCTTAATCAGGACACTAATCACTTGTCCCGGCTTTGGCCCTCGCTGCGGCGGACTCCAATCCCCAACGGCTGCAAATCCTAGCCGATACAAGGTGTGGATGGTTTCTAAAACGGCTTTGCGGGAACCAACAACAGTTATCTGCACGATTTCCTGTTCGCATAATGTTGAGCCGTCATTTCGACAATCTGACGAGTTATCGTCAGGCAAAAATTCCTGTGACATCATATAATCTCCTAGTTTTTGGTTTTTCTGGTCAGGAAAACCCAAAAACCCAGCCGCCCCGCACAGTAACGCAAAGCAGGGCGGCTACAGAGAATCCCCAGTGTTATATTTCTTTTGGTGGCGAACCGAGGCAGTATCGGCGGTGGTGAAAGCCAGTGAAAGCTCGTGCAAGAGCTAGCCACAAAACACGCTACTTTTATATAATTGCTCGTAGTGCAGCTAGTCCAGCTATGTGGATTGGGTAGAAGTAGTAAAAAAATCTCTTTTCGATTGCGCCTGGTTTACGATCGCATTTTGGATCGTGATATTTCAAAATTAACGGCGCTAGTGCTGCAAAGATTTGATACCAGCATCCAGCGGTAATTGTGTAAATTATATTTGTTACAATCCAGCCAAACCACCACAGTCGATCGCCTTGGCCTTTTAAGCTAATCATCATTAACGGACAAGTTACCGCATACCAGCCATAACTCACATTTAAAATTTGACTACCAGCTAGTCCTATTCCCAAAATTGCGATTTTGCGATCGAACTTTCGGATACACCCAAAAGTTGTTGCTGCTACTGCAAAGCTAAACATAATATTTGGTTGCAGGTTTTTAAAGAGTAAGATGTAAGGTATTTGCGATATTGCTCCAAATAGTATTAGTCGAGTGACTAGACTTTTTTTTTCGTTTGGGCGCTGCCAATTTTGAGCGAATACCCATGCGAATAGTGGAAAACTTAGCCTTCCTAAAATTCGCATTGGCTCTAATTCTATTAATACTCCGATGTGGTCTATTAGCATCAACAATGTTGCTAGCCATTTGATTTTATTTTGATTCATTGTGGTAAAATTGATTTAAGTTTACTCTGAATTTTTCTACTACGTTCTTTCCGATATCAGAGCTTTTATATAGTTTTTCCCCTTCTTTCCACGATGTTTGCATCAATTTTCTTGTTGATAAGATTGCTAGTCTGCTATATATTCCGGTACGTGTTGGTAGTTTTTCTAATTCCAACTCTCTAAACTTTTTGATAATTTCAGAAAGTGTCAGTTCTTTATTTGACAATATTGAAAGCAGTATTAAGTCATTTATGCTCATAATTTTTTCGAGATTCATACTTAAACTTTACTAAGCTTGATTTTTTCAGTCAATAGTTTCACAAAAAGATACGTAGAATCATCATTCTTTAATTTACTGCGTTTGTTTAATCTTGATTTATCGATTTGAGGAAAATCAATGATTGAGGCGCTTCTATTGGCTTCTATCGTTTCTGCGAGTCCTACCCCGAGTCCTAGTCCGACTCCTTCGGTTGTTCGTCCAAATCCAGTTCCTAGTCCGATTTACACTCCCCCACCTCCGCCTGCTGAATCCTGGTCTGACAAGATGTGGCGGCGTTACAAGGAGAACGGCAAGTAATGGCTGCTACGAAAGAAGGTCGCGATTTCATTTCATCTATTCTCAAGCTTGCGGATACTGGTGGTGAGACTGTTGCTCGCCAGGGCATGAAGACTACCAGCGTTGCTGGATATCCTGTTTTTGTTGCCTGGGGTCGTTGGGGAGGTTCGGAGTTGAATGCTTCTGGCAATAACAAAGCATTTTTATTTCTGCCTTACTTGCAGTCGGGTCAGATGCCTTTGCAAAAGTTCAATGGCTCCACTTCTGTAGAGACTCCGCTTGACATGGTTATGTCTGAAGTCCCCAACCCTTATAACTGCAAACTTGGCGTTACTCCTTCGCTTAACATTAGCAAGTTAGTGGAGGGTGAATATTACAGTTTTGTTCTCGCTCTCAAACCTGCTGCCGTTGGCAACGGTAACAATCCTACCCCTTACTGGGATGGATGGCTTAAGGCTGTTGGCAATTCGCCGAGTGATGTTTTCAAAGAATACTTGGCTTTGTTTAATTTGACCAAAACTCAATGGACTAAGGTCAAGGTTTCCCAAGAAGTTGATGAGGATGATGAAGAATTAAACAATGCTGACACTTCTAACATCTCTCAACAACAATGATTTGATTGGATTAATTGTTGGGTTTGTCTGGTCTAACTTGTTTGTTCTTTTGACCCAATTTTTCTGCTTAGCTTTGATTCTTAGAATAGTCAGGCTTTTTATTGATTGAGGCTTATGAAAAATGCCTATCGATTTAATGGTTGTTATTCTTGCCGTTTGGCCGCATTTTTTCTTATTTTCAGTTGTGGTTTTTGGTTACTGGGCAATTCTTTCAGCCCTTCATTAGCATCCGATCGCATAACTGGCGCTCAAGCTGTTTCTAAAATGTCTGTCGTTCTTGGGAGCCCCGAGCAGTTTGCTAACAACATGAAAATTTCCACACAAGATTTTATTGCTGACCACTTTGGAAGTATGGCTATTGCTTGTGCTTTTGGAATAGCTATTAGAATGAGGTCTTGATAATGTGGTTTTTAATTGTTTCCTTGCATTTAATGACTGTTCCTAGTGCGGCTGATGCGATGAATTTTATCAAGGATGATATCAAGCCTGTTATCGAATTCTCAATGGACTGGGCTATGAAAGCTGCACTAGCTGCTACATCCACTCACGCATTTATTGTTCTTGCCAAAAGGTTTTTAGATTGATGAAAGATTTTGTTAAATCAGTAGTGCCTGCTGCTGAACGATACCGTGAGTTACCGAATAAGTTTATTGATACCAACGTTTGTTTGTTGTGATTGTTAATACTTTCGCTAACTATCGGGGTCTCGGTATTGTATCTAAAATTCCTCGTAGTCCATTTTTGTGTAGTTCCCGTAATTAATTTGGAGCCAAAAAATGACCGTTGAAATTTTTACGATTGACCGCGAGCAAGTTCAAAAATTGAACGATTTGTTTTATAAGTTTGAAGCTTCTAAAGCTGCTCGGTCTGTTGCTGTTGGTGGAGCTGTCTTAGGAGTTAGCGGTGCAATTGCTACCGCTGGAACTGCCCAAGCTGGTGCTGCTGGCGGTGGTGCTGCTGATGCTTCTGCTGCTGCTGCTGCTTCGATTGCGGCTGGGGTGACAAATGCCATCAATATGATTAAGGCGATTGACGGTATTGGTTTGGCGGCGTTTGGTGTGGCTTTAGCCCCTATGGGCTTCATGGTTACGCTGCGCGTGCTCAATATGGTTTTGAGTCGGGTTTGATCATGAGCGATTGGACGAACAAACTTGTTGATTCTTCTAAACTTGCCTCTTCAATTTTTGGCTACAATTTGTTATTGCTAAGCTGGATTTTGATATTGAGTTTGCCTGAATTTTTTGAGTTTCGTTTGTAATGCCTTTCACTGGCATTTATGGATTGCCGGGTCGGGGCAAAAGTTTGCTGATGTTTCAGCACGGGTTGAGAATTGCTGATAAGTATCAACTTAAACTCGTAACTAACTTTTGCCTCGATCCGTTAAATTTGGCTTATTATTGTAAGGTCAACAATCTCCGCTGGCTTTGGGAAAATATTCCGAAAGGGATTGTTTATTACGTTAGTGCCAATAAGAATTTTGCTCAATTTTTGCAAATTAAAAACGCAGTAATTTTGCTTGATGAAATGGGATTGTATGCTCCTAGCGCTCAAAGCTGGACTTTGCCACCTGAAGCTTTTAATGCGGTAGCTAATAATCGAAAGAGGGCGCAGCACATAATTTATGCAGCTCAATATCCTTCTCAAGTACATAGTTCGATTCATCAAATATGCTCTGACATACTGTATGCTGAGGGGGTTGCGGTATGGGATAATGAACTTAAAAACGAGCGGCTTTTATTTAAGGACGTTCATCTTTTTCAACCGTCAGAGTTTGAGGTTTGGTTCCGTGATCCCAAAGTTCGCAAAAATCCAGTCAAGGTTTGGGTGCTTGCAACCAAGCATTGGAAAGGTATTATCAATTGTCACGACGCTCAAACTTTTTGCACTTACGATAGTTTTGGACTATTGGAGGAACAGGATTTGCAAGCTTCTAAATTTGCTAAAAAAACTGATTTTGGGTATTATCCTTATATTATTGACTCCGGTTCTTCTGTTGAACTTTCATCCTCGGATTTAATGGAAGCTGGCTATACGTTTTCTGAAATTGAGGAGAAATTAGATACTTACTACAAAGCCGATCGCTTCAAGAAAAAGCGGATTTATGAAGCTAGCGGCAATCATCCGTTTGTAGCTTGGAAGTTGCAGGGTCAAATCCCATTTCCCGGCCCTCACTGCTTTCAGCAGCAAACTTTATTTTTGTGGAATTTATTGCCTGCTGCCAGCCACAGGGGTTTGAAGAGATTAGACTTGCGAATTACTCGCGAGTGGATGACTTGGCAGAGTATGGATGCATCAACTAAAAATAGCTATAAAATCACCTGGAATATTTTTATAGGCGTTGTTTTGTGGGTTGTATCATTGATAGTTACAGGTTTCTTTTTACCTAAAAATTTCATAGTATTTTTGATATTGACTGGCAGTTGTTTCTATTTCCCTTTTAGGATATTTAAATAATATGCAACAGGATTATTTGCCTCGAAGTGTTAAAATTGATTGGCTGCGCTTTCAGTTTGAAAGTTCTTCACCGCGAATGATTCAGGTTCTTTGCTCAATCATTAAATTACCTTTTGAGAAAAAACAGCAGCAAATGTCCGATATTCGCGATACTAACGTACTCGCTTTGAACAAAGTTTGGCATGAAATTTACGAATTTCAAGGTTCTTTGATGGGCATTCATTATGCACCGTCTGGTGGAAGTGATGTATTTCACCGTTACTTTGTTGATTTAAACGGTTCTGCTTTGGCTTCAATTTCTCTTGATTCAGTTCGCACACTTTTAATTTGCGCTCAGTGCGAATATCAATTTACTGCCAACCGTATTGATATAGCTTTGGACTTTCCACTGCAATCGCCTAGGTTGTCGCTGCGCTACTGGGAAGGATTTATCGAAGATGGTCTCTTGGTTGGATATCGAACTGTGCGCCGCGTTATGACCCACGGTGGCAACCGACCAGGTACAACTGTTTATTTAGGGTCGCGAGAGTCCGACCGCTTCGTCCGCATTTACGACAAGAACATAGATGGGGTTGATTGCGATCGACTGGAGGTTGAGTTTAAGCGAACGCGCGCTTTGTGGGTTATGCAGCAAATTGTTGCTTTGCCTCCTGTTGAGCTACCAACTTTTTTAAACGGCGTGGCTTGCGGTCAGATTAATTTTGCTCGATCGCGCAGCGATGTTGAATTTTTTAGGATTTATAAATATGGAGCCGTTAGCGTGCCGGCAGTGCAATTGCATTTGGACATTGAAAAGTCGATCGCGTTTGTGCGCCGGCACAGCGCTACTTTTGCGATGCTAGAGGAATTTATGGGTAGTCAGAAATATGATGAATTTATGCGATCGGTGCTGGCGGCCGGTAAACTTCGGATGAAGCCGCGTCACCGCAGCATTATTGCCAATGCTAAATTTTTAGGATTGACTGTTGCAGGGATTTTTTTTATACTCTTGCAAACTTCTGGCGCAATTGCTTCAGGCTTGGTTTGTCCTGCCACTCCTGCGCCTGTTTCGCTTGGCTCCCAGATGGTGCAGAAATTTCCGATTGATATTGCTATGCCCAACGCTACTGAGCAGGCTTACTTGAACGCTGTCGGTGATGGGTGCTTTCAGGTTAACTCTGGTTTGAACTTTGATCGCATTTGCTTGCCTGGGATGATTGTTAACGCGTTGCGGCCTTTTGTAATTATGGGTCTTGGAATTAAATTTATATTTGGTGATTGATGATGATTCAATTTTTATTGCCAATTTATTTAGCGACCGCACCGCTACCGCCGCCAGTTTATACTTGGTGTACTTTTGAGATGATTCAGACAGAATCTAAGGAGATGATTTCTGCTGCTTACGGTATGGGCAACGTTCCTGTTGGTACGGATTTAACTGAACTTTGCCAAGCTTTTTATACTAGAGATATTCGAGCTGAAAACAAGCCCTTGGAGCTAGTGTCGAGTAGAGGAGAGTCTACCACATTTAACCCTGATGCTTATTGGGTTGCTAATACTTGGCGGCGAGCATTGACTGCTGCTGAACTCGAACAGTACGCTTGTTTGTTCAATAAAAATGCTGGTGCTGGTGGCTTGCTTACGAGTGCTACTTCTGCTGCCATAAATTTAATGCCACAGTCTCCTGATTCGATTCGCATTCCAGCATTGATGATTGCAGCAATTAATTCAACTAATTCACCGATTTTACGTTACGCCGCAGTGGTGATGTACAATACTGGTATTCCAATTATGAGTATTGCTGCACTTGTTAAAGCTTGGAAGTTAACAAGGAGGTAATTTTTTCTTTGGGTTCATTTTTTTCTGGTAAATCTTTTAGTTTTCCGTAATATCTTTTCATAAAGCCATATCTTAAGTCCTTTTCATTTTGTTGCACCATTGTTAGTAAATTCACAATAAAAATAGATTGATTTTGAGCGCGGAAAAATTCTTTACATATTCCGATAATAATAGATAATTTTATTATTCTTTTCCACGTTATTATTTTTGGTAGTCGCAAGTGAATATTGATAATTGCCTCTACCTCTTGTTCTGTATCATAGTATTTGGTAATATTATGATATCTTTGATGAATGTATCGCAGGCAAATTTCTATTTTCATGTTGTTAAGAATTGCTAAATCGTTAACTGGTTTAAGATTGTTAATTGCAGAAGTTGCACCTATTATAGCAGCAAGCGTAGGTTTGTTGAGTGCGCGTACTGCTGCTTATTTAGTTGGGTTTGCTTTGGGCTCAATTGCGATTGGTTGGTTGCCGATTATTGCGACTTTGATTAGCATTGCTGGAATATTTGGTGTGTCTACACAGGAGTGTGATAATTATCGAGCTGAGCTTGAGAGAATTAGGTTAGCTAATTTAGCTGCTCAAACTGCTG
>NZ_JAUBOJ010000071.1:0-9608 GCF_036700185.1 Microcoleus sp. BM001215392
AAATTGGTTCGATCGTTCGGACTTCAGTCCTCATAAAAATCCGAGGACTGAAGTCCGAACGATCGAACTTATCAAGATGATTTTAGCAGGCATGATGTCAGTCATAAGTCATTAGAAATAGCCTGCAAAAAAGCGAGTACCTCCCTGGGTTGAAAAGTGCTGTATCCGCTGCCTCCCCGCAATAAAAAATCTATAATTTTTATGCAGGTATAAAAATTATAGATTTGAGGTGCAAAGTCATGTTTCCAGTGTGGTTGCAGGCAGGATTTTGGGGTTTAGTGGGCGGTTCGGCGCTGCTACTGGGAGCGGCGGTGGGTTACTTTGTCCGCATTCCGCAACGCGCGATCGCCACAATTATGGCTTTTGGCGCCGGTGTGCTGATTTCGGCGCTATCTTTTGAACTGATGGATGAAGCTTACAAGCGCGGCGGTTTCGACTCGACGGCGATCGGCTTTTTGGGCGGCGCTGCTGTTTATACAGCCGCCAATTGGTGTTTGAGTCACCAGGGAGCAAAACACCGCAAGCGATCGGGCACTTTGCACCCAGCTAAAACAGAATCAAGCGATAGCGGATTGGCGATCGCCCTGGGCGCCTTGTTAGATGGGATACCGGAGTCGATCGTCATTGGCGTCAGCATGATTTCTGGAGGCGCTGTCAGTTGGGTAACAGTAGCGGCAATTTTTCTCTCCAACATTCCCGAAGGACTTTCTAGCGCCGCCGGTATGAAAAAAGCCGGAAGATCGATCGGTTACGTTTTTGGAGTTTGGGGGGCGATCGCCCTTATTTCCGGTATCGCAGCATTGTTAGGATATACGGTTTTCAGCCGCTTTTCTTCCGAAGTAATCGCCGCCACTACCGCCGTAGCAGCAGGAGGTATTTTAGCAATGATTTCAGATACCATGATTCCCGAAGCATTCGAGGAAACTCACGATTTTGCTGGTTTAATTACTGTCTGCGGGTTTTTAGCTGCTTTTGTACTCAGCAAGTTAGGGGAAAGATAATTAATCAGTCATTCCTCATTCCTCATCAGTCATTAGTAATGGAGAATAGGGAATCACCAATTGCTGAGATTTATAGTGTTTTTGATATCCCTCCCGACAAATTCGAGCTACTGCCAAGACGTATCAGGCAACAAAAAAGCTTATAATCAACATCAAAGACCTCAGCCAGTCAACAGGTGTTGGAAAATATATGTGTCTCAAGTCAGGGCATATTCTCCACGAAAACTACAAAATTATCAAGCAATTGGGACAGGGAGGGTTTGCGATCACCTACACGGCTAACGATCTAAGCAAACCCGGAAATCCCGAGTGCGTTGTTAAAGAAATTCCTTTTCCTTCATCGAAGGATCCGCGCGTCTTGGAGAATGCCAGGACGCAATTTGAAAGGGAAGCTAGCGCTTTGTACCGTCTCAGAAATCACCCGTGCATTCCCGAATTATTCGCTTATTTTAAAGAAAATGATTATTTTTACTTAGTTCAAGAATACATTAAAGGAAATCGCCTCACGGAAGAACTCACTCCAGGTAAACAGTGGATGGAGGCGGAGGCGATCGCCTTGTTGCTGGAAATTTTGGAAATTTTAAAGTTCGTCCATAACGAAAATATTATTCACCGCGATCTTACACCTTCTAACTTAATTCGGCGCACAACAGATAACAAAATTGTTTTAATTGATTTTGGGGCTGTCAAAGAAATCAGCACTTTGACGGCTGACTCTACAGGTAGAATATTCACATCGCAGGCGATCGGCACCAGCGGTTATATGCCGGCAGAACAATCCAACGGACGTAAAGCTCAACCTTATAACGATATTTACGCCGTAGGAGCGATCGTCATTCAAGCTCTAACTGGACAGCATCCCAGAGATCTGCCGGAAGATCCCAAGACTTGTGAAATTATCTGGGATTACTCGATGCACAACCGACAGATTTTACAAGTTAGCGATCGTCTAAAAAATATTCTTAATAAAATGGTTCGCTACCACTTTAAAGACCGCTACCAATCTGTGACTGAGGTTTTAAAAGAGTTGGACGCGATGCGAGATTCTCCATTACCCGAAACAGAGCCTCAGAAAGCGATCTCGCCCAGGCCGGCTAACCCGCGGCCCCAGTCACCCAAACCACAGCGGGTGTTGCGAGATCGCTTTCGCTGGCTGGTGTTAGGTGTTGCGGTAATTGCAGCAGGGGCGATCGTAATTTCAATCCCCAAAATTTACCCGCTAATCCCCAGAATTTCCCAGCCACAAACCCTACCTACACCCTCCGCCGATGGTGTAAGTTCCGGTGAAAAACTCCTAGTACAAACCTCCGCCCTTTGGTCAAAACAAAGGGGAATCAATGAGTTTGCAGAAGCCAATTATTCAGAAGCTTTAAAATTGCTCAAACAGTCTTGGCGCGAAGACCGCAGAGACCCCGAAACTTTAATTTACATCAACAATGCCCTGCTCAAAGCAATCAATGCAGAGTATTATACCATCGCAATTGTTGTTCCCATCCGCAGAAAGGATGACGGTAGCATTCTCAACGCAGATTTAGCTGAAGAACTGCTGCGAGGTCTTGCTCAAGCTCAAACCGAAGTTAATTTAGGTCTTCTCGCTGCAAATGACAGCAATAAAGATTTTCCAGGTCAAGGCTTTCTCGACCCAAAAGCTATTAAAGGAAAAGGTCTCAGAGTCATCATCGCAGATGACGGCAATATCAAATCCTACGCAAAGCAAAGGGCAAATTACCTAGTCACTCAGCCCGAGATTTTAGCCGTCATCGGACACTACACCAGCGACATGACCGTAGAAACAGTAGATATTTACAATCAAAATAAACTCATCGCTATTTCTCCGGGAAGCACAACAGAAGAACTGACGCGCAAACCTCGAAAATATTTCTTTCGCACTGCTCCGACAACCAGCATAGAAGCTGAAGGTTTAGTTAATCAACTGATGCAAGTCGGGGCAAAAAAAGTAGCAGTTTTTTACAATCCCAACAGTCCGTTTAGCGCTTCTTTATGGGAAGAATTCAAAAAGCAATTTGAAGCCCAAGGAGGCTCGACTTTTAGGATCGTTAATTATTACGACTTATCTAGAAATGATTTTAACGCCGAATCAGCAATCAAAGAAGTTGACAAAGCCGGAAAAACAGCCATAGCTGTCATTCCCGACGGTCAAGTTACTAAGGCTGTAGAAAATGCGATCGAAATGATAAAAGCGAACAACGATCGCAATTGGATTGTCGGGCCGTGGACTCTGTACGAACCGAGAACGTTAGAAGCAGCAAAACAGCTAAAATCGGTCAACAAACTCGGCATCTCCGTGTTTTGGCATCCGACAATCAGTTTTGACCAAAAGTTTCCAGTGAATGCTGAAAAATTGTGGGGAGGCCCGGTCAATACTCGATCGGCCTTAACCTACGATGCCGCCAAGACCCTGATTAAAGCCCTAGAAATGCAGCCAGAACCCAGCCGCGAAGGAATGCAACAAACCTTAGCATCTCCTGACTTTAAAGCCGACGCAGCCACGGGTATAATTGAGTTTGACTCGACGACAGGAAATCGGAAAAACCCTCCTAAACGAGTCGCGCACATTGTGCCGTGTGCTAAAGAAAAATTTGGCCTTACCTTTGTGCCGATCGAATTTCCCACAGCCGCAGCCGCAGGTTTAAAGTGCGATTGAATTAATATCTTGTCCCATTCTCAACAAACCTGTAGGGGCGGGTTTTACCAACCGTAATTGCCTCTCAATCAATAATCTCATAAATCCGCCCCCCGCCACGGTAAATCGCTATTGCGACTATCGCGACAAGTGCAACATATCAATTTATTCGATATATTAAACAAAGCTACTCTTATTTATAATAACGCTTATGACGGTCAATCTCGCTCCCTCAACAAGTTCTAGCCTCAAACCAGAAGCCCAGAATATCTTGGCACTCAAACAAGTCTTGCAGACGATTGATGCCGATAGCTGTCCGGGTTCCTATAACTTCCATATGCACACAGTCTACTCCGACGGGCGATTGCAGCCACAGAAATTGATGGAACTTGCGATCGCAGGCGGCCTCAAAGGCTTCGCTATCACCGATCACCACAGCACCAAAGGCTACGTTCAAGCTCAAATTTGGCTGGATAACTGGAAATTAAAGCATCCCGACAGGACTACCGCAGCGCCGACTCTTTGGACGGGCGCTGAAATTAACGCTGAATTGCTCAACAACGACGTACACATTCTCGCTTACGCCTTCGATCCAGAACATCCCAGTCTCACACCTTACTTGCGAGGTAAAGGTACAGAAGGCCACGCTTCTTATTCCGCAGCCAGGGTAATTGAAGCGATTCAGGAAGCAGGAGGTTTAGCAGTTCTAGCACATCCTTGCCGGTATCGATCGATCGCAGATCAACTAATTCCAGAAGCCGCCCGTCTGGGCATTGACGGCGTAGAAATTTACTATGCTTACGGTAATCCTAATCCTTGGAAACCGAGTCCCAAACAAACTGCTTTAGTCAAAGATTTAGCTGAAACTTATGGTTTGTTGGGAACTTGTGGAACTGATTCTCACGGCCAGAGTCTTTTAGTCCGAATCTAGATACTTCGGGAATTGGGAATTGGGAATTGGTAATTGGTAATTGGGAATTGGTGCGTGACAGTCCAAAGTCACAAGCCACAAGTCAAAGTTTTCTCACTCTCACAAATCCTACAACCCAGATTCCGAACTCGAATTGTCATCTGGTTGCTGAATCTGAGTTAAAATACAACTATCCAGATATTAAATACAGAGAGTTAGTAAAGCCGTGCCTGCTAAAGATATCTTTCACGAAGTCGTTAAAACCGCTCTCCAGAAAGATGGATGGCAGATCACTCACGATCCATACATTTTACAAGCAGGAACTCTAGAACTTTACATCGACTTGGGCGCCGAAAAGGTGGTTGCAGCCCAAAAAGACGGACAGAAAATCGCCGTTGAAATCAAAAGCTTTATTGGCCCATCTAAAATTTCCCAATTTTACACAGCTTTAGGACAATTTATTAGTTATAGAGCAGCTTTAGAAAAACAGGAAGTTGACCGAATTTTATACCTAGCAGTACCTAGCAATGTCTACGATAGTTTTTTCACAACAGGGTTTATTCGGTCTGTGGTTCAACAAAATCAAATCCATTTGATTGTTTATAATACAGAACAGGAGGCGATTGCACAATGGGAAATGTAGACCTTTATCGGCAACACATCCAAAATCTGCTCTCCCAACACGCCAGTCTGGTTTGGGATGAGCGCATTCAGGCTCAAACTATCTTTGATACCACTCGCGATCATTATCAATTAATCTATGTGGGCTGGCGCAATCAGCAGCGAATTTATGGCCCTGTTTTGCACTTGGATATTATAGATAATAAAATCTGGATTCAGCAGGATGGTACTGAGGTGGGTATTGCCAACGAACTTGTTGACTTAGGAGTTCCGAAACAAGATATTATACTGGCTTTTGACCCGCCTAACTGGCGACATTTGACTGAATTTGCAGTAGGATAAATTACGTTTTATAGTATTTATAAAAATTCGTACAACAAAACAATTGTTGGGGCAAGTGTTACGGAGAGTTGTTTACCCAAAAATTGTGTAAGGTGCGGATCTATGAGATTGTTGGTTTTGCATTTAATAGTGCGAGCTCTTAAGCTCGCACTATAAGAAAAAAATGCTTTTTACAAAAATGAGATGCTCCCTGCGTCGCTATGAGATTGTCGGTTGAATTGAGGGATTTTTAGTGGCGACACACCCTACAACTGTCAACTGACAACTAACAACTAACAACTGTCAACTGTCAACTGTCAACTGTCAACTGACTAACGTTCCGGGAACAACTGACAAGCCCTGATAGTTGGCTGATTTGCCCAATCTAAGCGAGAAGTGCCAAATCGATCCATCCAACCTTCTAAATAAGCCCGATTAGCCTTTTTTTCCTCAGGATCGGAGGTATTCATGGGATGAGGTGCTAAGCCGAAAATAGTCGCTGTCGTCACGCAAAACATCGACTTCTGAAAACTTTGGCAAATTTGCACGCGCACATCATCTTCGCCGCGACAGCTAGTGCGGTAAACTTCGTGCAAATAATCGGGCAGAAAATGCCGCATATCTTGCATCAATTGAGTTGGCGGAATTCCTGCACCTCCTATGGGTAAAGGATCTGCAAACAAAGCCCCGTAGCTAAATTCTTTTTGTTCTTCTGGGATTTGATGTGCTTGGGCGTTGTAGGAAACTGTGCCAAAAAAAGCTGTTCCTCGAAAGAAAACTGCTTCTACATAAGGTACTGCTACATCTGCTAAAAAGGTCAAGTTGGCCGATGCGGGCAGGATATCGTAGACTTCGCCGCGAATCTTGACGCTGTAGGTGATTGGTAGGCTTGCGGCGCTTACCAAACCGGCTAAGACGAAATCTACTATCTCTGCGATCGACTTAATTGTACCGGCTTCGTAGCGATCGGACAAATCGATAAACAAATCGCTCATTACCCGCCAAAACTGCCCCAAACCCGTGTAATAAGCCAACATCCGCACTTGTTCCGGCAAAAACTCCGGGAATGCTTTGTGGAGTCCCTGCATCAAAAAGTTGCCTTTTAACTTAGCTGCGATCGCCTTTTCGGCCAAAGTGCTAAATTCTGGAGAATCCAAATAACTGTCCATACCGCCGCCGCCGTGCCAAAGCATGGTTCTCATGCAATACTCAGCATACTCAAAATTAATGCGATCGTGCCACAAATAGCGCATTAATTTCGGTGCAGTCACTTCTCCGTTGAAATATTTGAAAAACGGGAAAAGCACTAAAAATTGTTCTTCAGCGATGTAGTTGAGATTGCGGGAATAGGCATCGAGAACTACGCCGTAACTTTTGAGAACGCCGACAACTTCTACTACATTCTCCGCCGATTCTGGAAGCAAAGCTTTGCCTGATTCCAAGATGTCAATGTAGGCTGCTAGAGGATGGGAAGAGGGTTTTAATACGGTACTTGTCATTTGATTTGAACCTTAATTGAATAACTGTTTTATTACCGAGAAGTTCAGAATCGAGAGAAAGGTTTGATCGTTCGGACTTCAGTCCTCAGAATTTGAAGAGGACTGAAGTCCGAACGATCGAACCTATGGAAGATATTAGCCCAAGTTTTGAGCAACTTGTTTAACTTGTGCGGGTACAGGGGATACTAAGCCGATCGCAGTTTTCTCGCTCAAAGCGACTAAAACCCCGGGCTGTACTCCCATGATGGCGATGATTACTGCTAAAACCAGCGAAGGAATGCGATCGCCCCAGCGGACTTGCGGCAAATTGACCACCAAATCGGAAAGGCGCCCGAAAAAGGCACGGTTGACCATAATTAAAAAGTAAACTGAAGTCAAACCAGTCCCGATCATGCAGAGCAAAGTTTGCACGGGAAACACTGGTAAACTGCCCCTAAATATCAAAAATTCAGCAATAAATCCGGACAATCCTGGAATGCCGGCACTCGCCATTACACCGACAATCATTAAACTGCCAATTACCGGCAAACCGCGATCGGGATTGAACAAACCTTTGAGTACATCTATGTTGCGACTACCGGATTTTTTGTAAACAATCCCGACACTCAAAAATAGCAACCCGGAGATTAAACCGTGGCTAACCATTTGCAACACAGTTCCCATCATACTAATCGGAGTCGCTGCGGCGCTAGCTAACAAAATGTAGCCCATGTGCGCGATCGAACTGTAAGCTACAATTTTTTTCATGTCTTTTTGGGCGATCGCGCAACTAGCCCCGTAAAGCACGCTTACCACCGCCCAACTCGCCAACCAAGGTGCCGCCACCGCCCACGCATCCGGGAACAAACCCAAACCAAAGCGCAGCATCCCGTAAGTTCCCAGCTTCAAAAGTACCCCCGCCAGCAGCACCGAAACCGGAGTCGAAGCTTCTACGTGAGCATCCGGCAGCCAAGTATGAAAAGGCACTAATGGAATCTTAATCCCAAAGGCGAGCAATATCCCTGCCAGCAACACAATTTGTCTGACCAAAGGCAACGGCGAGCCTCCTTCCAAATGCGATGCACCGGCTGCACCAACCATATCAAAACTAGAAGCACCGCTGAGCCAAACTACACCCAAGAAAGCAGCCAGCAATACTATTCCCGAAAATGCAGTATAGATTAAAAACTTAGTAGCAGCATAGCCCCGGCGCTCGCCTCCCCAAATTGCAATTAACAGGTAAAGCGGAATTAGTTCTACCTCGAAAAACAGGAAAAATAGCAACAAGTTTTGAGATAAAAAAGCTCCGGTGACGCCGCCGCTAATTAACAGCATCAAAGAATAATAAAGTCGAGGTCTGCGGATCGCCTCATCCGTAGCGTAAATCGCTACTCCTGTCAGTAGGGTATTTAAAATTACCAAGGGCAGAGACAAACCATCAACGCCGAGATTGTAATTAAATCCCAAATCATCGATCCAAGGAATAAATTCCGAAAACTGTAAATCACTTGTACTGGCATCAAACTGAGCTGCCACAAACACCGATAGAATAAAAGTTACACCCGCAATGGCGATCGCGGCATTCCGAACTATTTTAGAACCGATCGCACCGGGCCAAAACCCAATCAGGGCGGCCGCCAACATTGGTATCCAGATTAAAGCACTGAGCATCAATTAAAACTTCCCTTGTTACGCAGCTTTTAGAACTATATTTAACAGTAACGCAAACCAACTACATAAAATAGCGATCGGCTAATTTTCTTGTTAACATAGATGCAAACGTCTCGAAAATCCTCCTATGACCTCAATTATTAGCGATCGAGAAGATTTACAAATTCAATCCGGTTCTCTTTCCACCCGCCTCACAGTTGACCACTTGGAACAACTGCAAGGTATACTCTGCGAAGCACATCTAGACTACCAATTAGAACTCGTAGACGGGAAGATTATAGTTATGGGCCCATCCGACATTGTATCGAGCGAAATAGGACTTGAGTTTGGCAGTCTTTTGCGTAACTGGGTTAAACCCCGCAAACTCGGACGAGTTTTTGAGTCCAGCGGCGGGTTTATTCTCCCCAATTCAAACCTGACAGCACCCGATGTTTCTTTTGTGTTAGCGACACGTCTCAAACAAAGCAAACGGTATTTTGCCGAACTGGTTCCAGATTTAGTTGTAGAAATCAAGTCTCAGTCCGATCGCCTCAAACCCCTCCGAGACAAAATTCTATCATTTATCGAAATGGGAGCACAAGTAGGAATATTAATCGACCCCGACAAACATACAGTAACGATTTACACTCCTACAGCCGAGCCAGTTGTATTGAGAGACGGCGACATCATTTCAATTCCCCAACTTTTGCCCGGTTGGGAAATTCCGGTTGCCGAATTGTGGCCGATAGAATTTGAGTAAAATTAGATAAAAAAGCAGACAAACTCAATAAAATCATCTGCGTTCATCCGCGTTCATCCGCTGATATCTGCGGTTGAAAATTCAATAAAATTAGATCGAAAGCAGACAAACCCAGAATAAATTCATCTGCCCTCACCTGCGGTTGAGAATTGCCAAATAATCAGCCCCCAATAAAATCATCTGCGTTCATCCGCGTTCATCCGCTGATATCTGCGGTTGAAAA
>NZ_JAUBOJ010000071.1:9708-22440 GCF_036700185.1 Microcoleus sp. BM001215392
CGTTCATCCGCGTTCATCCGCTGATATCTGCGGTTGAAAATCCCAGAAAATTAGAGACAAAACAGACAAACCCCGAATAAATTCATCCGCCAACATCTGCGGTTTAGAATTGCCAAATAATCAGCCCCAACAACGCAGCCACTCCGCCCGCAATTGTCAATACATAAAACTGAGATTGACCTGTGCCGCTGTACTTCAAACCTTCACCGCTGAAAATTGTGGCAAAACCGAACAAATTTACTACCCCATCTACTACATACTTGTCAGTCCAAGCGCTGACTTTGGCAATAGAAGCCACCGCCCAAACGACGGTTAAGCGGTAAACTCGATCGATATAAAAGTCGTAAGCAAACAAATCCTGCACCGCTGGAAACGGCAACCGTACCGGTCTAGGTAAAACGTCGTACCAATAAATCGCCACACCAACCGCAACCCCAATCAAGCCAGATAACACCAACAGCGGAGTATCCAGAGTCTTCAACAGCAAATTTAAACTATCAAAATCCCCAGTTTCTGCCCAAGGCCCAGTCCAACTAATTAACAGTTGCCACCGCTGCAACGTCCAAGGCACTAACAGCCCAATCACCGTCAAAATTACCATCGGCAAAGCCATCGGCCAACCAACTTCCGGAGCTCTGCGAGTTTTGGGTTGCGGTTTTCCGACAAATACTAAGGCGAATACGCGAGTTAAATTGAGCGCAGTCAAACCGTTAACTAACAGCAGCACCACTACCAACCACAATGGCACTGTCCAAAAACCGTTCAGCCACCGTCGCATTACCCAAAAGTTGCCCATCGGCAATAGCGCTACCATCCCCGCAGCGCCGACTAAATAAGCCATTGTCGTGGCGGGCATCTTTGACCACAACCCACCCATTTCTGTTAAATCTTGAGTGTTGGTTGTGACAATTACTGACCCTATGCTCATGAATAATAGTGCTTTGGCGATCGAGTGCGCGAACAGCAACAGCAAAGCAATGTCAGAGTGGTTCTGCCCCACCGCGATAAATACTAAACCCATAGAAGCGCTGGTAGAATGCGATAGTGCTCTTTTGATGTCGATTTGGGCGATCGCCACCAAGGAAGCACCAACAGCCGTCACCGCACCCAACACCACCAGCACCAAACCAGTTATCGGGGACAGCGCTAAAACAGGCTGAAGTTTAATCAAAACATAAGCCCCACCACCCACAACTACCGTATTCCGCATAATCGAAGCCGGGTTGGGCCCTTCCATCGCTTCGTCGAGCCACAAGTGAAACGGAAATTGAGCGCACTTGGCTGTAGGGGCGGCAATTAAAGCCAAGCCTAAAAGAGTCGCCACTAAAGGAGATAAAGTTGCAGTTTCCGCCCATTCTTCTAAATCCGAAAAATTTAAACTTCCGGCTAAAGTTGAAAGCGTTACTACTCCCATCAGCAGCGGTACGTCTCCTACGCGCTTGGTTAAAAACGCATCTCTCGCCGCCGTCACTACCAGCGGTTGAGCGTACCAAAACCCGACTAGCAAATAAGTTGAGAGTGTCAGCACTTCCAGCAAACCGTAAGTCAGAAGCAGCGAGTCGCTAATCGCAATCCCGCTAATTGCCGCTTCAAAAAAACCTAGCAGCCCAAAAAATCGAGCTAGCGCCCAGTCTTTTTCCATGTAGCCAAGAGCGTAAACTTGTGCTAGCAAACTCAGAACTGTCACTAGCTCCATTGCTCCAACGCTGGTCGTGGAGATTTCTATGGCGAAAGACAAATCTAAATCTGCTGCTTGCACCCAGTGCACGAGCAACTGTTGGGGCGGTCGATCCCAAGTTGCTGTAAAAATCACCGATCCGTGGATGAAAGCCAACACACTCATCAGTAAATTGAAGTAAGCTGCTGGTCTGGGCCCTGTTGTGCGAACTGTTCCCGTAGACCACGGCAAAGTTAGAATGGCGCCTATTAAGCCATATAAAGGTACCCACCAACAGACTTGGAGGAGAAATTCCGTCATTTAATTTATCCCTTAAACTTGAAATTACTGGCTGCCTTTATACAAAAGCAGTTCCGGGCGATCGCGCCACACCCTAGAAATTTGACTAAACCTGATCGTATAGTTTTGGCAAAATAATTTGCACCCAAAACTCACTATACATTAAAGTATCAAAACTTAGTATTCTCTGAATACCAAGTTACCGGCTGCTGGGGGTCGGCACTCAAAAAAAAAAGCCCGCATCTTGGCCAAGACTGTCTTTTTTGTCGGTTTACCCGCGATCCCCCCTTGGAAATCTCCAATTTTCATGAAACCGATTGCCCCAGCTTTCACGCACCGAACTCTAGTTTACAGGTATTTGTACTCACTTGAGCGCCCGTTCGCCGCCCGCATCTACTCCTCTATATATTAAGATAATTAAATAAATATTAAATTATTTGAAGTAACATAAAAAATTTTAATTTTTGTTATTAAACATTATGATGTTAGTTTATATTGTCAAGGTGGACAGCTTCCCCTATTCTATAAGGATAGGAAGCTTTACACTGCATTCCTAAATAATGTGGGCCTCCCCGTCCAAATTTTTAGATTTCTCAAAGATTTGTTACGGTAATTCCGCTAATCCTCAACTTGGAGATTCAAAAATGTCAATTGCCGTGGGAATGATTGAGACAAAAGGTTTTCCCGCTGTTGTGGAAGCTGCCGACGCTATGGTCAAAGCTGCTCGCGTTACCCTCGTGGGCTATGAAAAAATCGGCAGCGCTCGCGTCACCGTAATTGTGCGCGGCAACGTGTCGGAAGTCCAAGCCTCAGTCGCAGCAGGAGTGGAATCCGTCAAGCGGGTGAACGGCGGAGAAGTCGTCTCTACCCACATCATCGCTCGCCCCCACGAAAACCTAGAATACGTTCTGCCGATTCGTTATACAGAAGCAGTAGAGCAGTTCCGAGGCTACTAAGTTCTTAGCGCGCTGAAAATTCGTTTGACGAAAAGTTTGACGAAACGCAGCGCGATCGTCAAAAAATAACAGTTTAGTTCTGCAAATATTCAATTTAGGAGTAAAACCAATGGCAATTGCAGTTGGCATGATCGAAACAATGGGCTTCCCCGCAGTAGTAGAAGCCGCTGACGCGATGGTCAAAGCAGCCCGCGTCACCTTGGTAGGTTACGAAAAAATCGGTAGCGCTCGCGTTACTGTCATTGTAAGAGGAGATGTCTCGGAAGTGCAAGCTTCCGTCGCCGCTGGAGTAGAGTCAGTGAAGCGCGTTAACGGCGGACAAGTCATGTCCACCCACATTATCGCCCGCCCTCACGAAAACTTGGAATACGTGCTACCCATTCGCTACACCGAAGCTGTAGAACAGTTCCGCGAAGGCGTGAGCGGCATTCGCCCTCTCAACAGATCTTAATACAAGCCCGAGGCTGTTAGGGGCGTTTGGTAATTAAAAATTAAAAATTAAAAATTAAAAATCGCGATGTTTTTGATTTAATATTTTTAATTTTTAATTGAGGTAGTCATGGGATATTGGTTATTAGTCATCAGTCACGAGTCATTAGTCATTAGTCATTAGTCATTAGTCATTAGTCATTAGTTACTAGACGAAAAACTCTAAAATGAAGACAGGAGACTGAATAAAGCTAATTTAAAAAAGACAAGTGACGGTGTAAAAATGACGATTACCAATTACCTATTACCTATTACCTAAAATGCAAATGGCCAAAGTTCTCGGCACAGTTGTCAGTACCCAAAAAGAGCCGACGCTGAGAGGATCGAAATTTCTACTCCTGCAATTCATCAATGAGGAAGGTTCGCCAGTTCCTGGCTATGAAGTAGCCGCTGACTGTGTGGGTGCTGGTATAGATGAATGGGTTTTAGTGACCCGCGGCAGCGCAGCCCGGATCGCGCCCGGTAGCGAAAATCGTCCGATCGATGCTCTAGTAGTAGGCATTATAGATACTGTCAATGTAGAAAATCGCCTCATTTACAGTAAAAAAGACGACCCGTACCGCTAGTTGACAGTTGACAGTTGACAGTTGACAGTTGACAGTTGACAGTTGACAGTTGACTCCGAAAGCAGTTGATAGGAAAGCAGTTGACAGTTGACAGTGAACAGTGAACAGTGAACAGCTAACAGCTAACAGCTAACA
The DNA here is from genome assembly GCF_036700185.1 of Microcoleus sp. BM001215392. Taxonomy (NCBI): domain Bacteria; kingdom Bacillati; phylum Cyanobacteriota; class Cyanophyceae; order Oscillatoriales; family Microcoleaceae; genus Microcoleus; species Microcoleus sp. BM001215392. The sequence goes on from NZ_JAUBOJ010000071.1 coordinate 13,812, forward strand.
GTGAACAGCTAACAGCTAACAACTAACAACTAACAACTAACAACTAACAACTAACAACTAACAACTAAAAAAAATTTTCAGTTTTAGGAGAACTTAATTTATGGCAGTCCGCAACGTTGCGGCTCCCCCGACGCCTTGGTCGAAAAACTTGGCTGAGCCCAAAATTCACGACACCGCCTACGTACATTCCTTTTCTAACATTATTGGGGATGTGCAGATCGGTTCAAATGTGATGATTGCCCCCGGGACATCTATCCGCGCCGATGAAGGCACTCCGTTTTATATCGGACAAGGAAGCAATATTCAAGACGGAGTAGTGATTCACGGCCTAGAACAAGGCCGAGTCACAGGCGACGACAACAACTCCTATTCCGTTTGGGTCGGGAAAAATACTTCCCTCACCCACATGAGTTTAATTCACGGCCCGGCATACGTGGGCGACGATTGCTTTATCGGCTTTCGCTCTACGGTATTCAATGCCAGAGTAGGAAAGGGCTGCATTGTCATGATGCACGTATTAATTCAAGATGTGGAGATTCCCCCCGGTAAGTACATACCTTCGGGAGCCATCATCACTAATCAGCAGCAAGCCGATCGCCTCCCTGACGTTCAAGATTCAGATGTTAAATTTGCGACCCACGTCATCGGCATCAATGACGCTCTGAGAGCGGGTTATCGCTGCGCTGACAACATCGCCTGTCTAGCACCAATTCGCAACGAGCAATCTAAAAACTCCAATATGACTCAAATCAAATATTCTACCCAGGCCGGCACCCAATTGAGTTCAACTCTTGCCGATAGCATCCGCAATTTGCTAGCCCAAGGATACAGCGTAGGAGCAGAACACGCCGACGCCCGCCGCTTCCGTACAGGTTCTTGGCGCACTTGCGGCCCAATTTCTTCAACCCGCGACTCTGAAGTAATCGCAGCTTTGTCGGCCTGTATGGCTGACCACCAAGGAGAATACGTCCGCTTGATCGGGATTGATACCAAAGCCAAGCGCCGCGTACTCGAAGAAATCGTCCAAAGACCAGGAGACAACGGCTCTAACGGTTCTAACGGTTCTAACGGTTCTAACGGCGCCAAGCCTTACCAATCTAACGGTAACGGTAAAGTTGCACAAGGTTCCGTGTCAAACGGCAAATTGAGCGACGCCACAGTGGCTCAGATTCGCGGCTTGCTAGCTCAAGGCTACAAGGTGGGGACGGAACACGCCGACGCGCGCCGCTTCCGCACTGGTTCTTGGCAAAGCGGCGCTTCGCTCGCCGTGAGAAACGAATCTGAGGCGATCGGCGCTTTGGAAGCTGTGATGAACGAATATGCGGGCGAATACGTGCGCTTGATCGGCATTGATCCCAAAGCTAAGCGCCGTGTGGTTGAAGAAATTATTCAACGTCCCGACGGCCCGGTTGCTCAATCGGCTAAGCCAGCCGGAACATCGTCATTCAAAGCCACGACGACAGGTTCGGCTGGTAGCGGAAAGTTGACTGGTAAGACGATCGACCAAATCCGCAACCTGCTCTCCCAAGGCTACAAAATTGGCACGGAACACGCCGACGCGCGCCGTTTCCGCACAGGTTCTTGGAGCAGTTGCGCGCCGATTTCATCTACCCGCGAATCCGAAGTAATTTCGGCTCTCGAAGGCTGTATGACAGAACACAGTGGCGATTATGTTCGCTTGCTCGGTATCGACTCCAAAGCTAAGCGCCGCGTACTCGAAGAGATTATCCAACGACCATAATTTGTCAGGTAATTAGCTGCTTTCTCCCGTTAAGTGCTCGCGTTGGGCCAGCGGGAGAATCAGTTGACCTGTGACAGTTGGCAAAAGAAGGAAGGGGATTGGAGTAATGAATAGTCGGATTTTAAGTTCTCCTTAAAATGGTTCTGGCTTTTAACCAATTCTTTCTGGTCATGTGTAAGTCTAAATCGAGCTTTTCATTATTAGTAAATAATCGTTTATTAGATTGATTGATAGAGTTAAAATAATCATTCTAAAAAGCGATAAATTAAAGTCGTTTTATCAAAAATCATAGCTAATTTCAAGGTAAAGTTCAATGTATTTATCGCCACTGCAATTAAGTAGCAACTCTCAGATTTTGATGAGTGGCGATGTAGTTGTGAATGAAGGTGCGGCGATCGCCCCTGGAGTAATCCTGCAAGCAGATCCCGGTAGCCGGATCTCGATCGCCCCCGGTGCTTGTATTGGTATGGGAGTTATCCTTCACGCCCGCGAAGGTACTCTGGAAATCGCAGCGGGGGTGATTCTGGGTGCAGGAGTTTTGGTGGTAGGTGCCGGGACGATCGGCGCAAATGCCTGTATTGGGGCGGGAACGACGCTGATTAATCCTTGTATCGACCCAATGCAAATTTTGGCAGCAGGTTCTCTGATCGGAGATACCAGCCGCCAAGTCGCAGCAGAACCAACCGCAGCAGCGACAGCAGCACTCCTAAACCCCGAAACCGCTTCACCAGCAGTTGAGCCAACCGCCGAGCCAACCGCCGATCGCCCGATCGAGGATGCTCCGCCAGAACCCGCCCAAACACAGCCTCCGATACCGCCGGAGACAGCCCCAGAACCGCCAGCAGAAACCGCGGCCAATCCGCCTCCGCAACCAGCAGAAGTCCCAACGATTCTCTACGGCCAAGCTCACATCAATCAGTTGCTGGGGACGCTGTTTCCGCACCGACAAGCTTTTAATCGATCGCAGGAAAACGGTCAAACACTCTCGGGCGGCTCCGGATAGAGCTCAGTCGATTTGAGATTTGAGACTTTGACTTCGCTGAGTCGAAGGATTTTAGATTTATTCTACAGATGAATCACAGATGTTAAACTTTATTGTGACGTACTCCCAACACTAACCTTCGATCGGTATAGTGTGGGCTTCCCTAGAGTCCCGCAAAGGATATCAAGAGCTTCCTTCGAGGTACTCCTATCGTTTCCCTCCACAGCATTTTATAGTGAGGAACACGTCCAGCCCCACTTGTCACATGAAAACTTTTTGACTTAGACCCAGATTGTTATTCTTTGATCCAAGATATGAGTATTTTACCGCAGTTATTGCAATGAATGCTCGTCTCGTCGCCACCCTCCATAGCTAGTTGGCTACGCTCAACATCGCTATCGCTGGGAGGGTCGCTCCTCACAGGAGCGCGTCTTTCATCCCACCCCAAATCAAAGATTATGGGCTGGGGATTCGGGCCTATCAAGCTAAATTTTTGGGATCGACCCTTACTGAGCGTCCTAGGCTGGTATTAATTTTGGGGCGTGGTCATTTGTGCAAAAGGCAGCTATGCTGAAGGCAGAATCAAAAAATATAAATAGGTAATATTATATTATTGGTAGCTCAGCAATTTTTAAGGTCTTGCAGCATAAATATGTATCTTGCAGCTCGTGCAGTCTGTCTTCTCATCTGAGACACTAAAAGTATCAACAAAATTTTATTTTTGGAAGTTTCTAAGGGTAATAGAAGATGGACGGACAAATAGATAGTAACAGCAGTCAGTCAGGGCGATCGCAGCATCAGGAATATTTCAAAGACACTGCTTTGGGTTTGGTATCTACTAAGAGTTTTCCAGCAATTGTCGGGACTGCTGACATGATGCTGAAGTCCGCAGGGGTGATTTTAGTAGGATACGAAAAAATTGGTTCCGGTCACTGTACCGCGATCGTCCGCGGGCGCATTTCCGACGTGCGGTTGGCTGTGGAAGCAGGAGCTCAGACAGCCGAACAATTCGGACAGTTTGTTTCTAAGTTGGTGATTGCTAGGCCTTTGGCTAATTTGGAAGTGGTTTTGCCGATCGGCTTTCGCCTAACTCAACTGTCGGAAAGCGGCAGTTTTTCTCGACTGAGCAATCAGGCGATCGGTTTGCTCGAAACGCGGGGATTTCCGGCAATGGTCGGCGCTTGCGATGCTATGCTCAAATCCGCCGACGTACACTTAGCCGCCTACGAGAAAATTGGTGCCGGTTTGTGTACGGCAATTATTCGCGGCGCAGTCGCAGATGTCGCAGTAGCCGTAGAAGCCGGGATGTACGAAGCTGAGCGCATTGGCGAGTTGAACGCCGTCATGGTCATTCCCAGGCCTTTGGAAGATTTGGAACAAACTTTGCCGCTGGCGAGTTGCTGGATAGAACAGCGCACACCTGTGATGATGCCTATCTCTGTTCAGGAAAAGGAAAAAGAATTGATCGAACTTCCAGATTTGGAAAAATTGAGAGTTTATGTGGAAGAGGAAATCAATCGGTAATTAGTAATCGGGAATCGGGAATTGCGCAATCAAAGTTTGTAGGGACTTGTTGCGGGAAATACTGAGAGGAAGTTGGACAATCAAGATATAAATTTTACTGCTGCTAAGTACGTGCAGCGATTTGTGCCCTCGTAGTTGCGCCAAGCTGAATTTGGCGCCAGAGCCGATCGCCTCGGGATCGAGAGATGCAAAGCACCAACGAAAACTCGACTTTCGAGCCAAAGTCGATCGGGTAAACAATCAAACTCAGGAAGTAAGTTCAGCCGAGGAGCAGGCTCTTTCAACAAGATTTAACTGCTGTTAAAATAAACCTAAAATCCTGTTTCCGGTAGATTTCCTAGAATCAGTAAAGAGTTACTATTGGTGCAGGTGAATGCTGTTTGAACAAATTAACCGCTGTCAAACTCAACACTGAGTGCAAAGGAATCAATCGAGAATTAAAAAATCCTGAAAGTTGACCTATGAACATCAAGCATTTTTACAAACGCGGTTTGCACAGTGCAAAAAAAGGAAACTACGAAGCAGCACTTGAGGACTTCGATCAGATATTGCAAGTCAATCCCGCCGATGCCAAAGCCTATAACAATCGCGGCTTGGTTTACTATTACATGAAAGACTACCAAAAGGCGATCGCCGACCTCAGCCAAGCACTAGACATCAATCCTAATTTGTTCGAGGCGTACTTGAATCGAGGTAATGCTTGGCGCCATCTGGGAGAAAACGACAAAGCCATTGACGATCTCAACTGCGCTTTAGCAAGCAAGCCTGACAGTCACGCTATCTATAACAACCGGGGACTGGTACTTGCTAATTTAGGACATTACGAAGAAGCAATAGAAGACTACAATCGAGCTCTCTCTATCAATTCCCAAAATTATAAAACCTATTACAACCGAGGGCGCGCTTTCTATCTTTTGGGAGAAAAAGAGTCAGCCACCGAGAACTTTAACGAAACGCTGCGGTTGAATCCCAGATATATCAAAGCTTACATAAATCGCGGTCTCTCTTACCACCAATTAGGAGACAACACGCAGGCGATCGCCGATTACAACACAGCACTCGGCATTGACCCAAACAATGTGTATGCCTATTATAACAGAGGTTGCGTTCGCTATAAATTAAAACAAATGCAGCTAGCAATTGAAGACTTTAATAAAGCAGTGCAACTCGATCCTAACTACGTTAAAGCTTATCTCAACCGAGGTTTAGCGCTGTACAAAATGGGAGATATTGCGACAGCAAATAGAGATTTTTACCACGTAATGTGCATTAATGCTGAAGCTTATTTATACTACCAGGCCCAGCGCTGCACGCCTGATATCAATTCCTATTTCAAAGAAGCCCCACAGATGGAACTTAATAATGCTGTAGAATACTACAACACCACATTAAATACGATGTCAACTTCCTTAAGTTCAGCAGCATTAAATGCGATTTGGAATCAAGAAGATTTGGAGAACAGAGACTCGATAATCTGTGAAGGTGAATTTCTCAATGAGTAAATAAATCGGTAGCCATAAGCTATCTGCCCGATCGAACATTGCAATCAAATTGGTTCGATCGTTCGGAATGCGAGTCCTCATAAAATCAGAGGACTCGCATTCCGAACGATCAAACCTTAAATACAATTGGTTCGATCGTTCGGAATGCGAGTCCTTGATGAATGCGGGCTAAAGCCCGAACGATCGAACCTTAAATACAATTGGTTCGATCGTTCGGACTTTATTCCTTGATGAATGCGGGCTAAAGCCCGAACGATCGAACCTTAAATACTGGCCATCACTTCGCGCGCGGCTGCTAAAGTTCGATCGACATCTTCGTCAGTATGGGCCAAAGAAGTGAACCCAGCCTCAAACTGAGAAGGAGCCAGATAAATACCGTGTTCCAACATTCCGCGGTGAAAACGCGCGAACTTTGTCACATCCGACTTCTTCGCATCGTCGTAATTGTGAACCGGGCCCGCGGCAAAAAATAAGCCAAACATCCCGCTAATTTGGCCGCCACAAACAGCGTGTCCCGCTTCCTTACCAATTTTCAGCAATCCCTCGGACAGTTTTTTAGTAATCCTGTCCAACTGTTCGTAAGTGCCGGGTTTTTGCAGCAATTCCAAAGTTTTAATCCCAGCAGTCATCGCCAAAGGATTTCCCGAAAGCGTACCAGCTTGATACATCGGGCCTGCAGGAGCCACCATCCCCATAATATCGCGCCGTCCGCCGTAAGCACCCACGGGCAAACCGCCGCCGATAACTTTACCCAAGGTTGTCAAATCTGGGGTGACACCAAATTTTTCCTGAGCTCCGCCGTAGGCGATGCGGAAACCAGTCATTACTTCGTCAAAAACTAACAAAGCACCATTATCTTTGGTGATTTCCCGCAAACCTTCGAGAAAACCTGCATCCGGTACAATAAAACCGGCATTTCCTACAACAGGTTCTAGCATCACGCCTGCGATTTCGCCCGGATGTTCGGCAAATAAAGCTTTGACTGCTTCTAAATCATTGTACGGAGCGTTGAGGGTGTGCGCGGTGACAGATTTTGGCACGCCCGGAGAGTCTGGAAGACCCAAAGTTGCCACGCCGGAACCTGCTTTTACCAGGAACATATCGGCGTGTCCGTGATAGCAGCCTTCAAATTTAATCAGTTTGTCGCGTCCGGTGAAGGCTCGCATCAGCCGCAAAACGGCCATACAAGCTTCGGTACCGGAATTGACAAATCGTACCATTTCAATGCTGGGAACGGCATCAATCACCATTTCGGCGAGGACATTTTCCAACAGCGAGGGTGCGCCGAAACTTGTACCTTTTTCTAAGGATTCGTGGAGGGCTTTGATGACTTCGGGGTGGGCGTGGCCGCAGATAGCTGGGCCCCAAGTACCTACATAGTCAATGTATTGGTTGCTGTCAACATCCCAAATGTAGGCTCCGTTTACCCTATCAAAGACGATGGGCTGTCCGCCTACGGATTTGAAGGCGCGGACGGGGGAACTAACCCCACCGGGCATCAATTTCTGGGCGGCGGCGAATATTTCTTCTGATTTGGTGGTTTTCAAGGTTGTAGAAACCAATGTTTTCTCCTTAGTGAAGGTCTGTTGTTGGTAGGATACTTAATATAGCGACTTCTGGTTAAAGGCTAAGCCGATTCAAGGAAACTATAGTAGTAGATTTTAGGATACAAACCAATCAGTAGCAATACTAGCTTGGGTTTTTTAGGATTTGTCGCGCTAGCACTCCTAGCTCTCAATTGTAATAATTTGTAAAATAGTTATTGACAATTTGCCCATCACTTGCCTAATCTTCTCTCTTCTCTCTGTGTCCTCTGCGCTCTCTGCGGTTAATAAAAAAAAATATCCGACACGAAAGCGTTAATTTATATGAAAAGCTGCAATAAAATTATGTCTGTTAATGATGTGTCTAGTTTGAGCCGATCGATCCCAATTGAAAAGATCCGTTATGACGATCGCGGTTTAGTACCTGCGATCGTCCAAGATTACTTAGACGGTACAGTGTTGATGATGGCGTGGATGAATCGCGAGTCGCTGCAAAAAACCCTCGAAACCGGTCAAACTTGGTTCTGGAGTCGATCGCGCGCCGAATTTTGGAACAAAGGGGCGACTTCGGGACACGTTCAAAATGTCAAAGGGCTGCGCTACGACTGCGATAGCGATGCTTTGTTGGTGACTGTCGAACAAGTGGGAGATATTGCTTGTCACACGGGAGAAAGAAGTTGTTTTCACCAAGTTGATGGGGAAATTGTGGCGCCGCCGGGGGATATGTTATCTCAATTGTTTGACGTAATTTGCGATCGACGCGACAATCCTCGCGAAACTTCTTATACTAGCAAGTTGTTCGAGGGCGGCGATAACAAGATTCTCAAGAAGATTGGCGAAGAGTCGGCGGAAGTTGTGATGGCTTGCAAAGATGACGACAAAGACGGAATCGCCGGGGAAGTTGCGGACTTATTTTATCACGCTTTGGTTGCTTTGGCTCACCATCAGGTTGATTTGAGGGCGGTTTACCGCAAATTGGGCGATCGCAGAAAATAGTCAATAATTGATTATAGGTTCGTAGTGAGGACTTCAGTCCTCTTCTTCAACATTCGATCGAGAACCTGCAAAACTAAGATAACAGACACGACACCCAAAGCCAAACCAACTAAAAATTATCCACCTTTCGAGGTTAGCAGCTAATAGGCTTGCGATCGGACATTGGGGAAGTTAAAACGAGAGTGAAAAATAGCTCCTGCGATTGCTTCGTTCCTCGCAATGACACTATCGCTAACAAGCGCGTATGGGGCTATCGGTAATTCATGAATTGCCCATAGCCCAATAAGATTAGATATCTTGCAAAAATCAAAATGTATATGTAGGGGCGTAGCATTTGGGC
>NZ_JAUBOJ010000072.1:0-22370 GCF_036700185.1 Microcoleus sp. BM001215392
ACTAATAACTTATATGCGGTCATGCTTCTTCAGGCTTCCAAAACCAGATGCACCCGATCGCACTTTCTGTCTTTTCCCGCCCAATTGAGTATTAACCGTTCAAGAATCGATCGGGATCGATGCCAGATTCCCGCAGTCTTTGCCTCAAAGATTCTAAGCGAGCTTCGGCACTATCTGCACGCTGTTTTTCCTGTTCCGCAAGCTCTTGCGCCTGTTCGGCAAGCTCTTGCGCCTGCTCGGCAAGCTCTTGTGCCTGTTCGGCCCGCTCCTCAGGGGTAGGAATCCAATTGCCCTCACTATCGTACCAGCGCAACCACAGTCGATCGACTCCCAGATACTCACCTTGCCACAAACCCAAGCCTAAATCAATCTCAGGCATCCACAGGCGCGAGTCAGACAGTGCCAATTCTTCATAGCGAGCGCCATCCAATTTAAAAGCTCTCAATCGATTAGTGTAGCGGCTGAAAACAACATAATAAGGAATCCGCAAAACCTGCTCGTAAACCTCCCATTTCCGCAGCGGCTTTTCCGAACTCGGTTCGTGGTTGATATTACCATTTCCTGCTATTTGTTCAGGCGCAGACGGTATATCTTCACCCTCAATTTGTCCCAAATCTTCTTTTTCTGTTCCCGGCGAGAGCAATTCTACAATCACAAAAGGATTCACACCCTCTTGCCAAATCACGTAACTCAGCCGCATATCGACTTCATCATACAATCGGGAAACTCCCACAACTCCAAACCAATCCGGGCGCTTGTACCAAAGCGGGTGACGCACGTCATAATAAAGATTCATGTCGCTCCCGGTAAATATTTGGGAAGCTGAATAGGTGGAAGGGCGGAAAGTGTAGCTCAGCAACTGCGGTTGCAAGCCGTGAAATTCATCAGGCAAACCAGGTTCCTCCGCATTCTCGCTAGGTAGATCGTACATCGTGGGGAGCGTTTCTTTTGGCGATTTTGGCGGTTCTGTTTGAGGCACGGGATATTTAAATGGAAACATAAGTAGTGACGATAAAAATTGATATTATTTTAACTCAACTTAACTGTTAGATACCCGATTTCTTTAAGAAGTTCTGCCTAAGAACCAGGTGTTTTAGGCTTTTCATTAGTCCGCGGAGGCGGACTTTGTGTGTGTAGACGCGGTTTCAACCGCCGAGTTTTCTGATTTGATATTACTCACCTTCTTCTTCAACCTTTTTCACATCAATCGCCCCTTCCCGAAAAGGACAACCCTTGCAAGAATGAAGCCTCGAAACTTCCTCAGTGTTTAAAAATTGTTCCAGATGGCAGCGCAACTCTTCCTCTTTTTTGTCGAAGCAGAGGTGAAAACCCACTAACCCAAAAGTCAGCACTAGCCCCGCCGAAGAATTGATGGCACCGACTACAGTACCGAGAATCGCCTCTCCAATCATCCATCCATGCTGTTTTGACAATCCCATAAATCATTCCCAAACTCAACTAAATTGAGTATGAAATTTCGGGATACCCGAAGTCAAAGAATGGCTGCAACTGTGGTAAAATGAGCATTCGGGATATTCGGGACGGTCATTCGGTATCGGGAATCCCGAAACTTTCCCGAAACTTTTTTAGCAACTTATTTTGAAAATCTATGACCAACCAGGGAAAAGGCGATAAGTCTTGGCAGCGAGTAATTGATTTGGTTGAGGCGCTGCTAGATTATGAATTAGAAGGTGGAAATCACATTACTCATCTGCGCGCCGAATGGCAGGAAACTACTGACCCTGACACAAAAGTTAAAACCACTGAGTTGCACGTCACGGGGAAGATGGAAGGCCTGCACCATTTGCTGAAAAATAAAAATAGCTTCAAACCAAATCAGACAACATCTGACACGCAATTTAAAAAGTATATCGGTGAGGCACTTACTAAGTATCTCACAAAAGAGCTTAAAATTATGAAGGATAACCGCCCGGAGTCAAACAGGAAAGGTAATCCCAATTGGAATTTTACTCTGAAGTTGTGGAAGAAAAAAGACAAAACAACGAATTTAGAAGAGTTAGCAAAAGCTTGCGACGGTGCATCAGGTATCAGTATTCAGATTAGCAGCCGGCAAAATAGTGATGGCAAAACTGAGATTGATGTAGTGGCAGATTGCCTTCCCGATAAATCAATTAGGGTGGCTGTTTCTGAGATACCTCAATCGGTGCCTGTGTGGAAAGGGCGGGATGAATTGGTGGCAAATTTAACTGCTAAATTAGTCCAAATTCTGCCGGATGGAACTTTGCCGCCGAAAGTGTTGGCGATTGTCGGGCAAGGCGGTATGGGTAAAACGAGTTTGGCAATCAAACTTGTAGAAGGATTGGGGATGAATTGGCAGCAGTCGGTTTCTCAAGCAGGGAAAAGTTTGCTGGCGGGCGGTTATGAGTGCGTGATGTATTTCAAGGCATACAAAGGAACCAGTTTTGATGATGTGGCTGGGTTTCTGTTAAGTGAAGGTTTGGGAATTCCGGGCGCAGCGGAGTTGAAAAAGCCAGAGGAAAAGATTGCCAAAATTATGGTTGGTTTGCAACAAACTCGCTGTCTTTTGGTACTTGACAACCTGGAAGATATTTTATATCCGGCGGTTGAGGCGGAAAATTTAGATAGTTTTGATTCGTCGCTGGTACATCGCACGATTTCACCGGATTGGGGTAAGTTGCTGAATGCTTTGGTTTATCAGCAGCACCAATCGCAAACGATTTTAACCAGCCGGGAAGTGCCTGGAGATTTGGCAGATACGCGCTATCCGGGGTTAGCGCCGGATGCCGAATTGGTGCATATTGAAGTGTTGCAAGGTGTGGATGAGAGGGCGAGTGTGGAGATTTTGCAGCGACAGTTGACTGATAAATTAGCTGATTTGCAGTGGATATCTCGGCGGGTTGAAGGTCATCTTTTTTTATTAAATCAATTGGTGGCTCTTGGCAAGGGAAGACCGGGATATTTTCGCAAGCATCCTGAATTGGTAACGAAGAATGTGGAACCGATGTTGCAAGAACAAATGGCAAGGCAAAGTGCAGCGGCAAGAGATTTGCTGCGTCGGATGTGTGTTTTGCGAGTACCGATTGATGTCAAGGGTTTAACTTTTTTGCGGCTGTATGCGGATGATTGGGAACAAGATAGCCGCTTTGAATTAGCAGCAGTATTAGAGGAACCTGCGGAATTTACAGAGGCAGAAATTGAGGAGACAGCAGCAATTTTAGAGCGATTAGTGGGTGCTAATTTGGTGCAGAGTCGCTATGACGGGGATAAATGTGAGGATTTTTACGATTTGCACCGGGTGATTGAAGAGTTTTTGCAAGGGGAATATAGAGAAGAAATGCCCCGACTGCTGGAAAGTGTTTATAAGTTTTACTGCACTGGTAAAAATGTGGACAATCCTCAAAGCTTAGCAGATTTACAAGCTGTTATAGAAGCTCAACATTTTGCATTTAGGTTGGGAAACTACGGGGAAGCTTACTATTTAATCCCAGATGAATACTTAAGACGGTGGGGATACTGGAATTTATTAAAAGAATTGCACGAGCAAATTTTACCTTATGTTGAAGGCACTCGACGTTCCTATTGTTTGAGAGAATTAGGTGCAATTAATCGGAATTTTGGAAATTGGGATTTAGCAGAAACATATTTGAAAGATGCGTTATCAATCGCAGAAGAAGAAGATAACAAAAGCGGCATTGCTACTTCATTAGGGATGTTGGGAGATATCGAGCGAAATCGCGGCAATTGGGATGAAGCTGAGCGACTTTACCGGCAATGTTTGGCATTGAGAAAAGATTTGGGCGATCGCGCGGGCATGGCATCTTCTTGGGGAGTGTTGGGAGATATCGAGCGAAATCGCGGCAAATGGGATGAAGCTGAGCGACTTTACCGGCAATCTTTGGCATTGAGAACAGAATTGGGCGATCGCGAAGGGATAGCAAAGTCGATCGGTAGTCTCGGAGAAAATGAGCTCGCTAGAGGCAATATAGATACAGCAGAACAACTGTTAACAGAAGCTTTAGGAAAAATGCAAAAACTGGGGATGACTTGGCATATTGCCGAATTTAATTACTGTTTTGCACGACTCCACCGCAAGCGCGGCAACACAGAAATTGCTCAACAACATTACGATACAGCACATCAAATATTTCAACAATTGGGAGCGGCGAAGGATGTGGAGAAAATCGAGAAAGAATGGCACAGCATTGATTAGAAAAGGAGAAACCCGGTTTCACCTGGCCTCACGCGCTTAGTCCAAGAAACCGGGTTTCTGCGACAATTTACGCCTCCTCACGAGATTGTCTGAAGAAACCCGGTTTCTGAGTCTCGCGCGGAGTCTGCACAAGGATTATCGCGTGAAATCATTATCAAGAATCTGGCAAATCTCCCAGCAGACGTTGTGCTAATTCTAAAAATTGTTCGGCTTGGGCGATTATATTGATTAGCCTCATCTTCGGGAATGGCTGGATCGATATTGTAATCACCTTGGTTTCGTAGATTTTGAGCAGAAATTAAGTAACGGTGAAACTCCACCGGCACCCTGCCTGTACGAGCAAAATCTCTACCAAATGCCGAAATCACAGCAGCATGACTGGAAAAACTTAAACCCTCACCCAGCAAGAAAGCTTCGGCAACATAAAACATCGTGTAATAAGCGCGCGACGCTGCAAAGTCAGGAAGTGCATTAGCTACTAATAACCTAGCTGCCCGCAAGCTTTCACCTGCTTTTGTTAACAGAGCAATTTGTTCGGGTATCAAATCAATACTCCTTCTCTGCGAACATTTAGAAAGAAAGGACTTTTCTCTTGCTGAAAACGTGTTGCGGATGCAAAAGCACTAGAAATTACTACAGTACGATCTAAGCACAAAGCACCAATAAATTCACTGGTGCGAGCAATTTCTTTGCCAGCATGAACTTGCCCGTTCAACACAACTAAAATGTCAATATCAGAGTCTTGTCTCGCATCTCCTCTGGCTTGGGAACCGTAGAGAATTAACTGCACGAGTCTTTCGCCGTAAACTTCGTGAAAGTAGTGGCGGATTTCTGCTAAAATTTCGGGTAAATTATCGTTCATTTTGATTCGCAATTTTATAGGTGTAAGGTGCGCACTGCGCACCCTACATGATGGCAAGAAAGAGTTAGACTTTGACTTTCAACCAATGACTTTTTTAATCAAATCCAACTTGCCTAGATAGGGAGCATACCGCCATTTTAAATCAAGTAAAAACGACTTTTGCAGCACGCTTTTTTGATGGGAGAAAGTGTCAAAACTGGCTTTTCCGTGATAACTTCCAATCCCGCTGTCGCCAACTCCCCCAAACGGCAAAGTTGTCACTCCCACTTGCATCACCGTATCGTTGATACAAACTCCCCCAGAAGAAGTTTCGCGCAAAACTCGTTCTTGTTTCTCCTTATCCTTCGAGAACAAATACAAAGCTAGGGGCTTGGGGCGGGCGTTGATTTGGCCGATCGCCTCTGAGAGCTCTTCATACTCCAAAACGGGCAAAATCGGGCCAAAAATCTCATCCTGCATCACCGGCGAATCCCAGGAAACCTTGTCAATTACCGTCGGCGCAATATATTTGTCTTCGGCGTTAGTTTCGCCACCAACGACAATTTCACCATCTTTGATAAACTCTGCCAAACGTCCTAAATGATGCTGATTGATAATTCGCGAATAGTCGGGACTTTTTTGTGGATCGTCGCCGTAAAACTCGTGAATTGATGTTTTGATTGCTTGCATCAAAGCGGGTTTAACTTTTTTGTCAACTAACAGGTAATCTGGAGCGATACAAGTTTGACCGGCATTGATGAATTTGCCCCACGCAATCCGTCTTGCAGTATATTCAACTTGAATGTCTGAGTCTACAATGCAAGGACTTTTGCCACCCAATTCTAATGTGACAGGTGTCAAGTGTTTGGCGGCAGCTTCCATGACTACTTTACCGATTTTTGTGCCGCCTGTAAAGAAGATGTGGTCGAATTTTTCGGCTAATAATTGTTTGCTGATTTCGACTCCTCCTTCGATGGCTGCGATGTAGGCGGGATCGAAGGCTGTGAGAATCATATCCGCCACAACTTCCGAGGTGTGCGAGGCGATTTCTGAGGGTTTGAGGATGGCGCAGTTACCGGCGGCGATCGCCCCGACTAACGGTGATATCATGAGCTGAAACGGGTAATTCCAAGGCCCGATGATTAAAACGACGCCCAAAGGTTCCGGGTAAATGCGGGCTGAGGCGGGGAATTGGTCGATCGATGTTGGCACCTTTTTCGGCTTGGCCCACGATTCAACGTTTTTGATGGCATAATTAACTTCTGCGATCGCAGCAATTTCAAAATAAGCCTCATACTCGGGCCTGTTCAAATCTGCCTTGACAGCATCCACAATCCGTGATTGATTGGAGGCGATCGCACTTTTGAGATTTTTGAGTTGTTCGATCCGAAAATCCACATTTTTAGTTTTCCCAGTAGCAAAAAATTGTCGCTGCTCCCGGATCGTATCGCTGACACTCAATAGCATATTTTATCCTCTATCTATACATAAATGTTACAATAAAAAAATGAAAATATCAAAAAGCAATTTTTTATCTTCCTGTTTATCATTGCTTTGCTTGTTCGCAGTCACAAGTTGCAATTCTCGTTCTCAGAAACAAGTTGTTGTTTGCTCGAAAGACTTTAGCGAACAAGTCATCCTCGCAGAAATTTTAGCACAGCACATCGAAGCCAAAACAGATATTACAGTAGAACGCGAACTCAACCTCGGAGGCTCGCTTTGCCATCAATCCCTAACAGCAGGTAAAATCGACTTGTACGTCGAATATACGGGTACAGCTTTTGCCAACATTCTCAAACAACAGCCGATTTCTGACCCCAAAAAAGTCCTCGCTTACCTCAAACAAGAATATCCCAAACAGTATAAAGCCGAATGGATGGAACCGCTGGGATTTAATAATAGTTTTGCGATTATTGTGCGGGGAGACGATGCCAAAAAACTCAACTTACAAACCCTCTCGCAACTAAGCAAGGCTGCGCCAAAATTGCGCGCTGGTTTCGGCCCGGAATTCAAAGATAGAGAAGATGGCTTTCCCGGATTGGCTAAAACTTACGGGATTAAATTTGCTGGAGAACCGAAGGAGTTGCTGTTAGGATTGCTTTATCAAGCGCTGCAACAAAAAGAAGTAGATGTGATTGCTGGTAATACTACAGATGGTTTGATTCAAAGTTTGGGTTTGGTAGTGCTCAAAGATGATAAGAACTATTTCCCGCCCTACGAAGCTGTGCCGGTAGTGCGATCGCAAATTTTGGAGAAATACCCAGAATTGCGTCCATTGCTCGCCGAATTGGGCGGCAAAATCTCCGAGGAAGATATGCGGAATCTCAACTATCAAGTTGATGGAAAACAGCAGGATGCCGCACAAGTAGCGCGGCAGTTTTTGCAGCAAAAGTTTGGCGAGTCAAAGCCTGTCGCTCCCGCAAAATAAAGAGTTTCATTGTTCTGTCTGTTTGCCGTGCCGTATTGTCGCCGGCTATACTAACAGTTATACTCATATAAATAAATGAAGGTATAAAGCTATGACAACTGTCAAAACTGCTATCTCATTGCCAGCATCTTTATTTGAACAAGCCGAAACATTAGCTGGCGAGATGCAAATTTCGCAGAGTCTTTTGATCGAAATAGCGCTTGAAGAATTTATCCGCCGTCGCGAAAATCAACAACTGTTAGAAAAAATTAATGCTGCTTGCGAAGCACCTCTCTCTGAAGAAGAACAAGTTTTGCTTCGCAAGATGAGTCGCTCTCATCGGAGGATGGTGGAAGGCGAATGGTAATCAATATTTTCCAAGCTGCAAAACAGGAGCTTTGATTGATTCAATCTGGGACTCGGCAACTTCAACTGTAATTTCTTCGACATTGAAACCCTCTAAACTATAACCATCTTCTTGACCTTCCGGCATCGGGTAATGCTCAACAATAGTTGCTATAGCACCTTTTTTTAGATTGTAATTCGGGATGTCTTCGCGCAATGCTACTTGTGAAAAAAGTGCAAATTTCATGGCGGATTACCTCTTGTTAATCAGGAACTAATGTAACAAATCTCGTTTCGGATGGAGTGACTATCCAAACGGTTTTGACTTGTAAAGTTCTACCGTTTGGCCCTGTTAAACTGCCTCGAATCATGTACTTTTGACCGTATTTTGTGTTGGTCATTGGCTCCGCTTCCAATGAAAGTATCTGGACTCTCAAATCTCGATCGAGCTGCTGCCAGTTTTCTAGATCGTAACCACCCCGAGCGAGAAACTGAGATTTGTCATCTTTAGGAAGCCGGATTAATAAATAGTTCGTCAGCTTTTCAGAAGGAATCACGGAGTCAAGGCTAAGTTGTACCATGCGGTAAATTTTCTCTTAAGTTCCTTCACTCAGCTTCGCTCAGCCTGCGCAAATTCAAAATATCGCTCATATTTTTAATCTGCATACAAGTCCGCTCGAACTGTTCTTTATCCTGGATATCCATGCACAAGTCAATTAATGCCGGCAATCCCGGATATGTTTTGACTTGAGCGCTGCGGACGTTGACTTTGTTGTCTTTTAAATGCGATAATACGTCATTGAGAACTCCGACTCGATCGAGGGCTTCGACTTGAATGTTCACCGGATAAGTATTGGGTCGAGATTCATTGCGGTTGGTGGAATTCCAACTCACGGGAACTAATCTATCTCCCGGTACATTCTCAACATTTGAACATCCTTGGCGGTGAATCGAAATTCCGCGAAGGCGAGTCACAACTCCAATAATTGATTCGCCGGGAATCGGACAGCAACAGCCGGCTAAATGATACAGCAATCCTTCTACACCTGCGATCGGCGATTTGCTTGGAGATGAACTCGGTACGGGCTTGGGTGTCGTCGATGCAGGTATTTGTACGGGGGATTCCTGCATTCCTCCGGGTGCAGCTTCTATTTTTTGCTGCACTTTTACTAAATCTCGCAGGCGGTTGACTACGAGATTTAGGGTGACTTCGCCGTAGCCCAAACCAGCGATTAAATCTTCGACGCTGTGGTAGTTGCACCGCTGAGCTACCGATTGCATTGGCCCTGATTTCAGCAAGGATTCTAGACCGTTTTTGCCTAATTCTTTTTCCAGCAATTCCCGCCCGCGAGCGAGATTTTCATCTCGGTGCGATCGCTTTAACCACTGCCGAATTCGGTTTTTTGCTCCGTTTGTCTTGACAAAATTCAGCCAATCGGAGCTCGGATGACCGTTTTTTTGGTTTAAGATTTCTACAATGTCGCCATTCTTTAATACCTTGTCTAGTGTCACCATTCGCCCGTTGACTCTGGCGCCGGTGCAGCGGTTGCCTATTTCTGTGTGAATGCGGTAGGCAAAATCTACGGGTGTTGACCCGCTGTTGAGGGCAATTACGTCTCCGTTAGGAGTGAAAACATAGATATCTTCGTCGAATAAGTTGTCTTTAATGCTTTGTAAATATTCGCGATCGTCTTTGAGATCGGTTTGCCATTCTAGCAGTTGTCGCAGCCAGGTAAATTTTTCGTCGTCGCCGGTGACTGTGGTATTGGAACCGCCTGTTTCTTTGTATTTCCAGTGGGCGGCTATGCCGTATTCGGCAATGTGGTGCATTGCTACGGTGCGAATTTGTACTTCGATGGGGCGGCCGCTGGTGCCGATTACTCCGGTGTGCAACGATTGATAGCGGTTGGCTTTTGGTAAACCGATATAGTCTTTGAAGCGGCCAGGAATTGGGCGGAATGAATCGTGGACGATCGCCAATGCGCGATAACAGTCATCATTGCTTTCTACTATGATCCGCACCGCAGCAATATCGTACACTTGGTTAAAGCCTTTTTGCCGGCGCTGCATCTTCCCATAAATCCCGTACAAATGTTTGGGACGACCGCTGACTTCGTAGCATTTAATGCCTAAATTGTCAAGCCTTTCTCGCAAACAATCTGTGACTTCTGCGAGTTGGGTTTCTCGATCGGCTCGCTTGACTGCCACCAAGTCCTGAATTTCGCGGTAAGCTTCCGGTTCCAGGTATTTAAAGGCTAAATCTTCCAATTCCCACTTAAAGCGCCCGATACCCAAACGGTTAGCCAGGGGAGCAAAAATCTCTCTGGTTTCTAGAGCAATGGTGCGTTGTTTTTCTTCGGACAAATGCTCCAAAGTCCTCATGTTGTGCAGCCTGTCTGCGAGTTTGACGACAATCACGCGAATATCTTTAGCCATGGCTAGAAACATTCGGCGGAAATTTTCGGCAAGACGCTCTGTTTTGCTGGAAAAATTAAACTTAGAAAGCTTGGTGACTCCTTCGACTAACTGTCGCACTTCTGCCCCAAACCGCTGTTCTATTTCTTCGAGAGTAATATCTGTATCTTCCACAATGTCATGGAGGAAACCAGCGGCAATCATGGCGCTGTTTCCGCCCATATATCGGAGTATTCCAGCTACAGCTACCGGATGGCAAATGTAAGGTTCTCCAGATTTGCGGTACTGTCCTTCGTGCAAGTCGCGCGCAAATTCAAAAGCCCGACAAATTAAGCCGTTGTCCGTCGTACAATTGGGATTTGGGGCTTCGTCAGGTTGCGATCGAGCATTCAGGCATTCTTGCAGCCAATCGGGAACTATGCAAGGATCGATCGCATTCGAGGGAGTCAGAGTGTTTGCGTTCATGGGGTACACCTTTAAAAATTAGAAATACAAATGGTTAAATGCCAGTTTTCGGTTGAATTGCCGAAATTATGTGTTTAGTTATACTAAACTAATTGAATGCCACAATTTGGAATTCAAAAAAATAGTCAATTTTTCTGTTAACTATACCTATCTAATTGCGAGCTGCCCCCCCTCGCAGGTAGGAAAATATAGTGACCCCACTGCCGCAGCAGCGGTCGATCGATCGGGTAAAATGGGGATATTTTGGCGGTAGCAGTGGAGGTCAGTCAATTTGAGATTTGAGATTTGACTCGACAGATGAATCTGGAACTAGGGCTGAAAATTTGAAGATATCGACTCTAGCGAGCATTGGGACACAGTACCTGTTTTTTGGTGGAGCGGGCTAAAGGCATTTACAGGCAACGCTCAACTCAAAGCAGAAGCCAGAGCGATCGAGTCACGCCCCCAGTGATGAAATTTTCTCAAAAAACAGGGAATTGCTGCAAAAAGGCACGGCTGCCCTTAATGTGAGCCAACCTTCAGCAAAAATCTACTTTCATTATAAAGACAAACTTGTTTACAAAATCATGATATTGTCCGAATACCGCCGCCATTGCTACGAAGAATTACAGCAGGGACTCGAACAGCTACAAAGAACTGTTACACAGGATAAGGTCGATCGGGCAGCGCTGGCGATCGAATACAAAAAAGTGCAACAATTTTTCGGCAACCAAATTATGAGAGTCCCCAGCGCTGAGTTAGACACCTCAGAACCCCCCCCAGAACAGTCATATTTGACAGAAATTCACAAGCAACTGCGGTTATTGGGGACAGATGTCACGTTTTTACAAGCCGCAAAGCAGCCAGCGACAGCATCCGCGAGGCAAACTGCGACTGCGGAGCGACTTAACACGCTAATTGGCTACTGCGGTGCGGTGCTGCAAAAAAATTCTGGTGCTGAGCGGGCCCGTCCAGATGCAAAATTAATAACTGAATTAACAGGGAATAGATAAGGCAAGGAGAAATAAAGCGGTGGAATGTCCAAAATGTAAACATCCCAACTTAGACGGTGGCACCTTAGCCGGCAGTATGTCGGTGCAGTGGTGTCCCAACTGTTACGGTATCTGGATTCCGGGCAGAGAATACGAAGCTTGGCAGAAAGAACACAGCCAGTGGTACAACAAATCCGAGAAGCCACAGGCGACAGGCACTCTCGGCATAGAATTCACGCCGTCTCCCTACGACAGCAAAGCAGCACTGTGTCCCGAAGACGGTCACTATCTGTCCCGGGCGAAAGTTCCCTTTAGCAGAGTGCCGTTTTACATAGAGCGCTGTATGCTATGCGGGGGAATTTGGTGCGATAACGGCGAGTGGGATATTCTCGAAAGTCTGGGATTCCACACCGAGATTGACAAGATGTTTTCTCCCAATTGGCAAGCTAAGGCCCGCGTGCAAGAACTCGCTGCTCGGGAACGTCAAGTGCTGACTGAGAAACTCGGCCCGGATATCGCCGGATATGTATTGGAACTAGCGGAAGTTTTAGCAGACCATCCCCACGCTGATTGTGCGGCTACTTACATATTGCGGAGAGCTGAGTTGAAGCGAAGGGAAATTTAGTCAGTTGTTAGTTGTTCGTTGTTAGTTGTTCGTTGTTAGTTGTTAGTTGTTCGTTGTTCGTTGTCAGTTGTTAGTTGTTAGTTGTTAGTTGTTAGTTGTCATTGGTAGATACTGACTAATAACTAACAACTAACAAGGGGAGCATCTCAGTTTTGATTTTACAGTGCTGTCCCCGATCGCGATCTATCCAACACTCGATTTTCGGGGACAGCACTGTAAAGAAATTGCTTTTTTGCAAATTTGAGATGCTCCCCTAACAAGTAAGAAGTAACAAGTAAGTGACAAATGTCTGACAAATAACAACTGATATCATGTCTGGTATCTTGTCATAAAAAAAATGTTTGTAGTAAGGATAACAGTTCTCCAGTCACCGATCGATGACTCCGTGTTCTAACTACAAACGATTAACTATTGAAGATTATATGACTGCACATGATACGACCAATAACCAATAACTAATAACCAATAAGTAATAACCAATAACTAAGGACTAATGACTAATGACTAATGACTCTTCTCTATTTTCGGTTGAAAATCTGCGAGTAGCTTATCCTCAGCGGCGGGGCCAATCCGGTTGGGCCGTTGATGGGGTTTCCTTGGCGCTGGAACCGGGGGAAAAACTGGGATTAGTTGGGGAGTCTGGGTGCGGTAAGTCAACTTTGGGTAGGGCGGCGATGCGGTTGCTGCCAGATTCGACGCTGGTTGAGGGGCGGGTTGGTTTTGGGGGAGAGTCGGTGTTTGAGATGGATGCTTCGCGGCTGAGACGCTTTCGGGGTGAAGCTGTGGCGTTGATTTTTCAAGATCCGATGACTCGTCTCGATCCTTTGATGACTGTTGGGGAACACTGCATCGAGACTTTGCAGGCTCACAGACCGAATTTGAATCGCAAGGAAGCTAAGAAACGGGCGATCGAGATTTTGGATGCTGTGAAAATTCCGGCCTCTCGCTGGTCGCAATTTCCCCACGAATTTAGCGGCGGAATGCGTCAAAGGGTGGCAATTGCTTTGGCTCTTTTGCTCGATCCAAAATTAATTGTGGCGGATGAACCGACGACGAGTTTGGATGTAACTGTCGCTGCTCAGATTTTGCAGGAATTAACCCGACTTTGTGCTTCAAGGGGAACGGCGATTTTGCTGATTTCTCACGATTTGGCGATGGTGGCTGAGTATTGCGATCGCATTGCGGTGATGTACGGCGGCAAAGTCGTAGAAACGGGGCCGGTGTTGGATGTTTTTGAACGGCCGCAACACGAATATACTCGATCGCTCCTGAAAGCAGCTTTGCACATTCAAGCTGATTCGGGTAAAGGGTTAACATCGGAGGAAAGAAGGACTGAAGTCCTCACTACAAACTTAACAAATTCGCCTCTGTTGACTGTGACGAATTTGCAGCAGCACTACAGTTTAGAAAGCAATTTATTAGACCAATTATTTTCGAGGAATCGGCAGCTAATTAAAGCCGTAGACGGTGTTAGTTTAGAGCTAGAACGGGGAGAAATCCTGGGGCTGGTAGGGGAGTCCGGCTGCGGAAAAAGTACGTTATCGCGATCGATTTTGCGGCTAATTCCTCCGACTGGCGGCAAAGTTGAATTTCAAGGCATAGATATCACGGCTCTCAGTCCCGATGCTGTGAGGAAACACCGCCGCCAAATGCAAATGGTATTTCAAGATCCCCACGCTTGCTTGAATCCGATGATGACTGTCGGGCAAAGTATTGCTGACCCTTTGTTGATTCACAAATTAGCTAAGGGAGATGAAGCTAAAAAACAAGTAATCCAAATGTTAGAGCGGGTGGGTTTGACTCCAGGGGAGGATTTCTTTCGCCGCTATCCGGGGGAACTGTCAGGAGGACAACAGCAGCGGGTTTCTATCGCCCGGGCTTTGATTACTCGCCCGCAACTAATTATTTGCGACGAACCAGTGAGTATGCTGGATGCTAGCGTGCAGACTCAGGTTTTGGAGCTGATGCTGGAGTTGAAGCAGGAATTTAATTTGACTTATCTGTTTATTACTCACGATTTGTGGGTGGCGAGGTTTTTTTGCGATCGCATTGCGGTAATGAATGCGGGAAAAATTGTGGAAATTGGCAAGACTCGGGAGATTTTTACTAATCCGCAGCACCCTTATACTCAGCAGTTATTGCAGGCCGCTCCTTTACTGGCTCGAACTCAATAAAAATGTATAAAATTGGGGCAATCTGATATCAGTCACCAACTTCTAGGTGGATTTCGGAAATTTTTGATTAAATTGGTTAAAGTGAAGGGACAGTTTTCAAATCATCCCACGGACACCAAGCACTATATGGCAAAATCTGACCTAGGCAGTTTTGCGGTGGAATCCGAAGCCTCACTCGCAGTCGCAGAGGATGAGGACACCGAGATCGATCGTCCGACGGTAACTAAATCGTCAGCATACAACAGTTGGTCTGCCGACGATCCCGTGGGAGCTTTGTTCAAAGAAATGGCTCGCTATCCTCTACTGACTGCCACCGAAGAGGTGGAGTTGGCGCGCCGCGTTCAAGAATTGGTAGCCCTTCAGGAACTAGAAGAGCGTTTAAAACTGGAATTGGACAGAGTACCCACAAAAGCTGAACTCGCCGCAGCTCTGGGAGTGAGCGAAACTCAACTGCAACAGATTCGCTACCAGTGTCAGTCGGCGAAACGAAAAATGATCAGCTCGAATTTGCGCTTGGTGGTTTCGATCGCCAAACGCTATCTCAACCGGGGCGTGCCTTTTCTTGATTTAATTCAGGAAGGAGCTTTGGGTTTGAATCGAGCCGCCGAAAAGTTCGATCCTGAGAAGGGTTACAAATTTTCTACCTATGCCTATTGGTGGATTCGCCAAGGAATTACCCGCACGATTGCCAATCAAGGGCGGACAATTCGGTTGCCGGTGCACATTGTTGAACAGTTAAATAAACTCAAAAGAGTTTATCGGGATTTGAGGCGTTCTCTGCAACGCAATCCTACTGAAGTTGAACTTGCTAAAGAAATGGAAGTTACTGCCGAACAACTTCGTTACCTCCAGCAAGTACGCAGACAATCTCTGTCTCTCAACCACCGCATCGGCACAGAAGAAAGTTCGGAACTTTTGGATGTTATTGAAGATAGTGCAACGCAATCTCCAGAAGCTCAGATGAATGAGATGATGATGCGCCAAGATATTTTGGAGGTGTTGGACAGTATTTTGACTGAACGGGAAAAAGAGATTGTTGCAATGCGTTACGGTTTGATAACTGGCGAACCTTACACTTTAGAAGAGGTTAGCAGTTTGTTTAATTTGTCTCGCGAACGAGTCCGTCAAATTCAAAATAAGGCTATGCGAAAGCTCCGCCGTCCTCAAGTTACGGAACGGTTGAAGGGCTGGTTGAAATAATTAAACGAGGAGCCACCCCCTCGATCATTCGGCGGTTGAAACCGCTACTACAAAAACTTTCGTCCGCCGGACGCGGACTAAGAAATAATGGTATTTTAATGTTGGATTGTCGCTTACTACTGATTGATTTATGTCTGATGAGGTGATTTTGCGTCCGGCTACCCGCGCCGATGTGCCGCTGCTGTTTGAGTTGATTAAGGCTTTAGCTGAGTACGAAAAGTTATCTCACGCTGTAACTGGTAATGCGGTTGATTTGGAAAATCATTTGTTTGGCGAGATCCCTTTTGCTGAAGCAATTCTAGCAGAATGCGAAGATCGGATCGTAGGCTGGGCCCTATTTTTTTACAATTATTCTACTTTTTTGACTCAGCCGGGGATTTATTTGGAGGATCTGTTTGTGCTTCCTGAGTTTCGCGGGCGGGGTATTGGTAAGTCTTTGATTGTTTATTTGGCGCGGTTGACGGTGGAAAGGGGCTGCGGGCGTTTGGAGTGGAGTGTGCTTGATTGGAATGAATTGGCGATCGGATTTTACAAGGGTATCGGTGCTGATGTGATGCCCGACTGGCGGATTTGCCGGGTGGCGGGGGAGTCTTTGGCGAGTTTGGCCTCGAAGTGATTGTATCAGTTGCCGATCGCGCTCCGACTGCGATCGCCTTGGTTTTGCTGGGCTTCTGCGGTTTGCAACCTCTGTATTTTCGCGAAAAACCCAGTTTCTCGGCACCTCGCGGGTCAATTGTCAGAAACCTGGTTTTGCTGGGTTCTGGGGTTTGCAACCTCTGCATTTTGGCGAAAAACCCAGTTTCTGGGCACCTCGCGGGTGAATTTTTTGTATCGTAAATCCTAGTAAATAATTGGCAAAAATATAGGAAAATTTAAGTGACAGTAGATTTTGATTGAGAGAGCAGATCGTGATTATTTGGGTAAACGAGCAAATCGACCCGTCGGGTATTCTTTATGCTTGCATTGCTTGTGGCGATGAGACTCAAGCCAAGCAATGCCATGAATCTTTTGAAAGCAATTTGACTGCTGAGCAAAAACAGCAGGGCTGGGTTGCTACTTTGCGGACTGTTACTTCTTGGGATGATGTGCCTGTTAATGCTTTGAAATTGAATTGAGCGGCGCCAGCTAATCAGCAGATTTAGGATCGTGGTGTTTCGGTGTGAAGGAAACGACAGGAAAATACTGCACATAAGGAATGAAAAATGCAAGACAAATCGTTAGCGCAGGCCGCCTATACGGAGATTGCGTTAACGATAAATCGCTTTTTCAACTAATTTTAGCCTTACTATTAATCGATAGAGGCATTTCAAATTGTCAAGTTAAGTTTTTATGATTGAGACATTATTTCACGCTTATACGCCTCTAGTTATCTGGACAGGCTTGGGACTGCTGATATTTCGGTACATCCCAGTTGATTTTCCCAAGCTGCTAAGCCGTTTTCTGTTCTGGATTGGGATACCGCTGCAAATTGCAGTTTTAGCCCGTCAGAGCGATTTTTCCGGTGCTGTGGGATTCACGCCGGCGATCGCCATATTTGTGTTATTTCTGAGTACGAGTTTAGCTTGGTTGACTTGGCTGTTATTACGGCGGCTGAGTGCAGCCCACATCAAAAAACCATATTTTCAGGGAAAAAATTCCCTGGTTAATTTATTTTTATTAAATATACATTCCCTGAAGCGATCGAGCCAAGGCAGTTTTATCCTAGCTGCGATGTTAGGCAATACCGGCTTTGTCGGATTAGCAATTACCCCCGCGATCGTCAGCAGCGATAACAACAACTGGGCCGTCTTGTACAGCGTCACCAACAACGTGATCGGCAGCTACGGTTTTGGTGTATTTATTGCCAGCTATTTCGGCAATTCCGACGAAAATAATCACTGGTGGATTCAGCTTCGAGACGTGCTGACAGTTCCCGCTCTGTGGGCATTTATCATTGGTTTTTTTACGAGAAGTATCCCCCTACCTGAGACGGTAGAATCGGGATTGCAGACAGCAATTTTAGCGGTAATTGCTAGTGCTTTGGTGCTGGTTGGCATCCGCTTGAGGGCTATTAAAACATGGCAAAGTTTTGAACTAGCGTTAATCCCGTCGCTGTTAAAAGTGGTAATTGTGCCGGTGCTGATCGGATTGGGTGCTAGTTTTTTTGGATTGAGCGGCGATCCGAGGTTCGTGTTGGTGTTGATGTCGGGAACGCCCACGGCTCTTTCGGTGCTGATTTTAGCAGAAATATATGAACTCGATCGCGATATGTTAGCTAGCAGCATCGCCCTCACTTCTGTGGGTTTGCTGCTGATGCTGCCGCTGTGGTTGGCTGGCTTTAGTTAATAGCAGTAGGGTGCTTATGGCGCACCTTACCCCTAACAATAGCTGGCGGTTGCTAATATTAGCTGAAATATAAAATTAGATTGCTAAAATTTCGGATTACAATTGACAATAACTGCACGGGAAACGACGATGGACGAGACAATAACTGCTACAGGTTTGCCTCCTGCATTCCCCGATCATACCCAACTGCCAGAGGAAGACGGTACATTTGTGAAGAATTTTCAGGAGCATCCCCAGAGTATCATTCTGACAGATTCGATCGGGCCGGTGGTAGAGCGGCTGCATCCAGACGGACAATATGCGATCGGGCAAGATTGTGGCATTTACTGGCGAGAAACTGACCCGCCAGAGCGAGGTGCAGAAGCACCGGATTGGTTTTATGTACCCAACGTACCGCCAACAATCGACGGTTATCGCCGTTCTTATGTATTTTGGCGGGAACACATGGCTCCGTTCATTGCTTTAGAGTTTGCTAGCGGGAATGGAGATGAAGAGCGCGATCGCACTCCCTTGTCTGTGGCCGCTGACGGTACCACGACTAAACCCGGTAAGTTTTGGGTTTACGAAAGAATTATTCGCATTCCTTACTACGGCATTTATGAAGTTAAAACGGGCAATTTAGAAGTCTATCACCTGATAGATTTTGTCTATCGCAGGATCGAGCCAAACGAACGCGGTCACTATCCCATTCCTGTATTAGATGTAGAATTGGGACTTTGGCAGGGAAGTTACCAAAATCAAGAAATGCTTTGGCTGCGGTGGTGGGATTCCCAAGGGAATTTGCTGTTAATTGGCTCAGAACAAGTTGAAATTGAGCGGGCTAGAACCGAGCAAGAACGGCAAAGGGCCGAGCAAGAACGCCAAAGAGCCGAGCAAGCGGAGCGAAAAGCCGAACAAGCAGAGCGAAAAGCCGCTCAGTTAGCCGATCGACTGCGAGCAATGGGCATCGATCCGGATGCTGAGGATTGAGCGAATCTGATGGCCTCGGAGTTATACTGAGCGTGCGATCGCCCGCCTCCAGTACCAAAAAAATTTGAATTGGTTTTAGCGGGACTGAAGAACAGACAGCACAGCGAACAGAAACAGTCAACAATCCTATCTATCTATTCTCCGATGACAAACACAGTTTTGATCGATCGTTTAGGTAACTGGAATCCGCAACTGCTGCGGGAACTTCGCGGTAGACTCAAACCCCAAACAGTGATTGCAGCCGTCTCATTTTCGGTCATCTTCCAAATTATTTTAGTGGTGATTGCCTCGTCAAATTCCCGCCCCGTCCCAGAAACCCACTGGCTGGACTTGTGGAAAATCATCACTTGGATGCTGCCCTATGTAACATTTACCCTCGGAAGTTATTCGATAGTCAACGACATCGGACATGAACAGAAACGGGGAACTCTGAATTTTATTCGGCTGAGTCCGTGTCCGGCGTGGCAGATTCTGCTGGGTAAAATCCTGGGCGTTCCCGTACTGCTGTATATTTCCCTAGGGCTGATGGTTCCCCTGCACTGCTTCGCCGGCTTGCAAGCGGGGGTTTCGCTGCCCCTGATTGCCAGCGTCTATCTGATGCTCGCACCT
This sequence comes from Microcoleus sp. BM001215392, assembly GCF_036700185.1. NCBI lineage: Bacteria > Bacillati > Cyanobacteriota > Cyanophyceae > Oscillatoriales > Microcoleaceae > Microcoleus > Microcoleus sp. BM001215392. The sequence continues at coordinate 19,539 of NZ_JAUBOJ010000072.1, forward strand.
GGATGCGCTATATGCTACAGCGCAGTGATGCTCTGCGGGCTGCTGCCAAGTGAAACACAGAGAAGGGGGAACCCACCAGAAGCAACAGCCCTTGGAGTTGCGGCGATGGTCTGTTGCGCGATCTCGCCATTGTACATGGGCTGGAACATCGACATCACATGGCGGCCGCTGTTGGCGAATTCAGAAATATTCGGACACCCACATCCTGTTGTTTCGTGGTTTTTGCTCCCAATTAACAACATAGGTTTTGTGTCTCACAGTTTTAGTTTAGCGGTGCTAGGCACTACAGCGTTTTTGCTGTGGCGAATATTGTTGCGGCATTTCAACAAACCTCGATCGAGCGCGATCGGCAAAGGGCAAAGTTATGCGATTTTAGCTGGTATAGAAGTTCTCGCTCTCGGCTTTTTCCTGCCCACAAGCTTGGTGAATGCCCATAACGCCACGTTGTCAGCTATCTCTATGTACGTTTTGACCGCGATCCTGCTGCTGGTTTTAATGTGTGCTATCTGCCCTCAACGCCAAGCTTTATTAGAGTGGATACGCTATGATTCTCCGGGCTGGCAAAGCTTAATTTGGTCGGATCGAAGCCCTCTGTTGGTGGCTGTGATTATCCATCTGATCGTAGCAAGCGCGCTGTTAGTACCCTGGCTATTTTGGATAGCTATCGGCACTAAAAAACTTGTAGAAACAAATCTGTTAGTTCTGTGTACGACGAATACGATCTTAATCTACGCCACCTTCCTGCAACAAGTTTATGCGACGAAAATTCGCTATCCAGGGGCGTGGGCGATCTCTGGATTCAGCATTTGGGCGATCGCTGCTCCCCTAATGCTCCGATCTTGGGAACTCATCCCCGATCGCATTCCTGCAACCGCCGCACTTTGGACACTATTCGGCTATGGGTTTTGGCAGTTCGACAAACCAACAGCAATACCTTTTGTGGGATTGGGAATCCTTGCTCAATGGCTGTTTCTAGCATTTCTGCTGAGCAGATTTCAGAAAACTATGCAGAAATTAAAAGCAGGAACTTAGGACGATTTGAGATTTTCGATTTTTTGATTTGAGATTAGGAACGAGAATTAAAAACTTACAATGCGTGAGAGTTCTTGTGGGATGGGCGTCTCGCCCGTCCAGAAAAGGCGGGCTCTTCTGGCCCACCCCACAGGATTGTGTCACCCCTATTATTTCCCACAAATCATAAGTCTGAGGCACCTTCCTTGCAGTCACAAACAACAGAATTTATGGAAACCAAACCACCCTTACCGCCCTTTACGCTGGAAACAGCTAAAGCCAAAGTTCAAGCTGCCGAAGATGCCTGGAATACCCGCGATCCAGAACGAGTAGCCCTAGCTTATACAGAAGATTCTCAATGGAGAAACCGCGCCGAATTCTTCAGCGGACGGGAACAAATCAAAGCTTTCTTAACACGAAAATGGGCAAAAGAATTAGATTACCGTTTAAAGAAAGAACTCTGGAGTTTTACAGATAATCGAATTTCTGTTCGTTTCGAGTATGAATGGCACGATGATTCGGGCTACTGGTATCGCGCCTACGGTAACGAACAGTGGGAATTTGCCGAAAACGGGTTAATGCGAAGACGTGAAGCCAGCATTAATGATGTTCCAATTCAAGAATCTGAACGGAAGTTTCGATAGAAGTTATTTGTGAGTTGCTATACGCAGGTTTGATCGTTCGGACTTTAGTCCTGATTCGCTAAAAACCAAAGAGAGGACTAAAGTCCTCACTACGAACTTCATGTTTGATCGTTCGGACTTTAGTCCTGATTCACTAAAGCTAGAGAGAGGACTAAAGTCCTCACTACGAACGAAAGACGCTAAATTTTCTAACTTCTTCAATCGGTAAGCAAACTCGGAGAAGTGATCACAAATACATCTCTGGTTCCGACTCCTTCTACTTCCGGTTTAATCGGCGTAGTAAAGTGGAAAAACTCGTGATCGTTGACTAACAGCAATTCTCCCGGATGCAGAATTTTATTAAAAACAGGCTTCTCTTTTTTCGCCAAATACAAATGCGTTTCCCCGCCCACAATATTAGTGCGATCGACCGAGAAAATCCCGATAAAGTCAGTACCGTCTTGGTGAATGCCTTCTGGTGCGGGGTTGCCGAAATTTTTCGGCGAACAACTCGTCCTGATTTGATGCACTCCGATTTCGGCTTCCGGGTGAATTTTGCATGAATCGAAAAAGGCAAAAATCAGTTGTTTGAAGTTATCGAGCGCAATTAGCCGATCGTCCAATTCGGCAAATTCCCGCCGGATGTCGCCCACCACCGGATTGTACTCTTTGCTTTGAAACAAATAGCCGTGAGGTAACTTAACTAACTCATTCCCGTTCACGACAAACCGCGACAATCTTCTGGAACGATACTTGCCTTTAATATAAGGATCGACTGGCATATCGTTAAAAAATGGCTGGAAACCTTCGAGCTTAATCGAGTTTACTTTTTTGAAAGTAAACATGAAAGCATAGTCCAAATGAATGGATTCTAATACCGTTTTCATAGATTATTCCCCATGAAGCCTTGCTCCCCTCCTAAGTTTTGCCTTAAGAAGGTTTATACTTCTACTCTAGCTCAGGTTTTTTGAATGATTCGTAAAAAACACTACAAAATTTGCAAAGATATCGTAAAGATGACGGCTAAGCTCAACAAAATGGATCAATTAAGGCAAAAACAATCAGTTTTTGCCGTTCCTGCGTGCCAGTTTTGACTTTCCGAGTGGAATGCGAGTTCTTAAGCTCGCTAGCACGCTCGGAATCATTAGACTTGAATTGCAAAAATCGGAAAACACCCTAAAATTATCTGCGTTTATCT
>NZ_JAUBOJ010000073.1:0-15750 GCF_036700185.1 Microcoleus sp. BM001215392
TAACGGTGACAGGTTCGCCCAAGGGTGTCAGGGAAACCATACTCACTTTGTACCGGCTGGGATTCGCCGAAGTTGGCGATTGGAGTCCCCTACAGCCGGCGGCGAATCCGAAGCAAGTGATGAGCGTGCTGATTCGTCGGAAGCTGGCTGATGGTAAATCGTCGAGAAAATCTGAACGGTAAGCCGCAAGGTTAAATCCTTGTTAGGGTTTACGCATGGGGCCAGAAACCGGGTTTTTCCCTTGAATACTTCGTGTGATTCGGAGATGCGGCCAAAAACCCGGTTTCTTTGAAGGCTGACGCGTGGGTGGCCAGAAACCGGGTTTTTTCGATAATTCTTGGTTGTGATGCGTAGATGTGGCCAAAAACCCGGTTTCTTTGTCGGAGTGGGTAAATCCTGTTAATCTTATCCCAAACGTTCTAATAACTCTTTAGGTGATAGAATGGGTAAGGTCGCGCCGGCGAAATCTCCTGCATCGCGGGTGACGATCGCCTCCAAGTTATCTGACAGCGCACAAGCTAGCTGCACGGCATCTTCAAAATCAGTTAAATTAGATGCAAATGCTATTTCTAAAACGTCGCGATCGACAGCGGATACATTCATTAATGCTAGTGTTTCAGCAATAGCTTGCCTAGCGCGATCGAGGCTGCGAGTTTGCCTTCTGACAATATAGAAGATATTTGTTAAAGTTGTTGCCGTTACATATCCCTCAATTTGCTCATTTTCGATCGCCTCAAATAAAGCATCAGCATCCTCTACAAACGGCTCTCGTTCTAGCAAACTATCGAGGATAATGTTGGTGTCTATTAATACCTTCATTTTAGGTATTTCTCCACCAAATGTTCTTCTAACATGAGTGCAACTTCCGCATCTGTCGGAGGTGGCATATCTGTTTTTGCTAGCCCTCTGAGTCGCTTGGCCGCACCTTTGCGATCGCGGGGCAATCTAATTTTAATTTCGGCATCTGTTGCGGGTGCTGAATCAGTTTTTGGTAGCCCCGTCACGGCTTCCAAAAAGTCATCTGGCAGAGGTTGGCGGGGTCTGAGTTCCCGTCTGATGGACTCAACAATCGAGTTGACTAGAGCTAATCTGTCGGTGACTGATAGTTTGTCCGCTTCTCGGCTTAAGGGTAGCCAAGGAATTTGCGGTATTTGGGATTCGTTCATATTTATATTTTGATATTTTCTGGGTCTATTTTAGCAAATTTAGGGCTTACGCATGGGGCCAGAAACCGGGTTTTTTCGAGAATACTTGATTGTGATGCGTAGATTTGGCCAAAAACCCGGTTTCTTTGAAGGCTGATGCACGGGTGGCCAGAAACCGGGTTTTTTCGAGAATTCTTGGTTGTGATGCGTAGATGCGGCTAAAAACCCGGTTTCTTTGAGGATGCGCGAAAGGCCCAGAAACCGGGTTTTTTCGAGAATTTATTGATGATAATTGAATTAGATTTGCCAGTCGGTTTCAACCGACTTTCGCTATGAGACGGGGAATTGATTCCCCGGCGGTGTTGTGGGTAATGCAAAGACTTTTGAATGCGAAAGATTGTGCGATATTCCGACAGTCCGACAGGGGTTAAAAACCCCTGTCTCATAGCGAAAGTCCTCTGAAAGAGGACTGATGAGTTCTTTGGTTTTTTAGGCAAAGGATACAACATTGTTGTGTCCTGAATTTTGGATACTCCTTTGCATCGAGATCAACGCGGTTTCTGGAGAACGCGCGGGTGGCCAGAAACCGGGTTTTTTCGATAATTCTTGGTTGTGATTCGTAGATTCGGGCAAAAACCCGGTTTCTTTGTCGGAGTGCATAAATCCTGAGTCCGGCAGGGGTTGAAACCCCCGCCTCATAGCGAAAGTCCTCGGTCGAGGACTCATGAATTATTCAGTCCTCTTTAGAGGACTTTCGCTATTAGCCAGGGAATTCATTCCCTGGCGGACTGTCGGTTTAAGGCAGGAATGAATGCCGCATCTTTACTAATTGCGATCGAGCTAACTGCTTACAGTATCCTCACCCAAATTATCGAGATATTCTTGCAGCGAATCGCGGCTATTGCGAAGGCGATCGTTGTTAGGAGCAATGGCTAAATATCGATTAAACATTTGTAGCGCCTCTTGCCAATTTTTGAGTGCTTCCTGTCGATCGGATAATTTTGCTTGCAAATCACCCAGACATCGCAGCGCCTTCCCTTTGTTGGTGAGAGCAACCATATCATTCGGTGCAATAAGTAACACAGAATTCAAGACTGCGATCGCCTGAAAGTAAGACTGTTTTGCAGCCTCAAATTCACTTAGCCGTGCTTGCAATTCACCCAGACTTTGCAGCACATTTCCTTTGTTGTTGAGAACACCGATATCATCCGGTGCAATAAGTAAAACAGAGTTCAAGGCAGCGATCGCATCAAAGTAAGACTGTTTTGCCCCCTCAAATTCACTTAGCTGTGCTTGCAATTCACCCAGACTTAACAGCGCCTTCCCTTTGTTGTTGAGAGCACAGATATCATCCGGTGCAATAAGTGAAGAAGAATTCAAGGCAGAGATCGCCTCAAAGTAAGAATGTTTTGCCGCCTCAAATTCACTTAGCTGTGCTTGTAATTCACCCAGACCTCGCAGCGCATTCCCTTTGTTGTTGAGAACACAGATAGCATCCGGTGCAATAAGTAAAGCAGAATTCAAGGCAGCGATCGCCTCAAAATAAGAATGTTTTGCCGCCTCAAATTCACTTAGCCCTGCTTGCAAATCACCCAGACGTCGCAGCGCATTCCCTTTGTTGTTGAGAGCATTGATATAATCCGGTGCAATAAGTAAAGCAGAATTATAGGCTACGATTGCCTCTGAGTAAGAAAGTTTTGCAGCCTCAAATTCACTTAGCTGTGCCAGTAAATTACCCAGACATTTCAGCGCAATCCCTTTGTTCTTGAAAACGTCGATATCATCTGGTACAATAAGTAAAGCAGAATTCAAGGCAGCGATCGCCTCAAAGTAAGACTGTTTTGCCGCCTCAAATTCACTTAGCTTTGCTTGCAAATCACCCAGACTTTGCAGCGCATTCCCTTTGTTGTTGAGAGCATTGATATCATCCGGTGCAATAAGTAAAGCAGAATTATAGGCTGCAACTGCCTCTAAATATTCCTGTCTTGCCTCTACATATCGAGCCAACCAAGCATAGTAATTTCCCTCCGATCGCGAAATCCTACCCAGCCAATAATCACTTTTAATCCACAACTCATCTCTAACTCCCAGCAGCGACTCGCATTCCCCGTAAAGACTCCGCCGCAACGCTTCCCGAAACACCTCTTCCCATTCCTGCACACCCCGCAACCAATCCAAGCGATTAGCATGAAAAATCGCCTCCGCCGCATCCCCCACTTCCCGATAATGCCCCTCTAAAACCTCATGAGCCCTGCGAGTTTTCGGATTATCTCTATCCGCATCCAAGCGCCGCAATAAATCATGAATTCGATACCAATTATCCCCCCGCTTCTCCGATTTCCACACAAACGAAAAACCAGTCAAAACCTCAAAATTTGCACTACTTGCCTGGAAGTGACAACCTGCTCCCAATTTCACGTACAAATCCTCATCAAAAGCGCGGCAAGCACTCAGCGAATGCACGGCCGATCGCACTTCGCGATCCACATACAAAAGCAACCGATCCGTTAACTCCGCAGTCTTATTTTCCAACTTCGGAATCCGCGCAAAATCCGACGACAGCAACTCAACTCCCCGCCTTCTTTCTGCTAGCACCACATCCGCGCACAAACCCAAATAAAACGGATGTATCTGCAAATTATCCCAACTATCATCGGGATTAACGCTGGCATATTTAATTACAGCATCTGCTAAATCAGCCTTATCAATCTCCACTTTGTGCAAGTAATCCCTCGCATCATCCGGCGACAAATGCCACACCAATTGTGCATCTATATAATCTGCGGGAATCGGAAACTTCGACGCATTCGGCCACCGCAATTGCGTCACCGGACAATCTCGCCCCGCCACAACAACGACAATTCCCAATTTGTAATCCAATGCCCTCAGCAACCGCCGAAACCACTCATCTTGATACCAAAAAGTTGCGCCTTGAGAATTGCGTTTTTCATCCCACATTTTCTCGTGAGTATCGAACAGCATCACGAGGCGTTCTGGTTTATTTTTGCCCGCCATTGCCGCATTCAAATCCTTTGCAAACAATTGCGGCAAACAGTCGATTAATTCAGTATCAATATCTTTCCGCCGAATTTCATCCGCCTTTTCGTCGCTGACACCCAGGCGCTGTTGAATTAATTTCATCGCTCCCTTAATCCCGCTCAATTTAACTATGCCTTTAATCACGGCTACAGCTTGCGCCACCACCGGAAATCCTGTAAAAGTTTCAATAGCAGGTGTCACCAATTGAATTACATCATCGGGGAAAAGTTGGCTGAGAGTTGCGTCAGACTCGCCTTTGTTCAGCAAATACCAAAAGCAAGCAAAATCATAATTTGGAAATTTAAATTTATATTTCTTTGCTGCTTCTGCGACATTTCGCCGCAGCATCAGCAAGCCGTAAAATCTATCTTGCGGTTTATCTTCTTTAATCGGTATCAATCCGAAATCGTGTCTGACTGCGGGGATGGGAGTGTAGGTTTTAGGTTCTGCGTAGCGGACGAAATGGGCAACTTCGGCGGCTTTTGCTTCTGGGAGTGCGCGCAATTGTTGCCAAACCTGCGGGGAAAATCTTTTGCAGCAGTGATACTCCAAGTGTTTGAGGAGCAATGACTTGCCGTTGCCTCCATCGCCGAAAAAATACAAAATTTGTTCGCGGGGCGGGTCTTCGTTTAAATAAACGGCAAATCGGCGGGTAAATTCGTGCCTGTCGGTGAAGAGTTGCAGTTTGCGATCGTCGCTAATATTTTCGCTTTCAAAATCGTCGTTGTCGATCGGCATATTTGTTCGGGTGTGGTGTGATTTATGGCTGTTTGGTGGGATGTTGGGTTTGGGCTTTGGTGTTATTTTAGCGCGTTGAACCCGCACTCCGACAGGGATTTCAACCCAGCCTCAAACTAAAGTCATTGCTGTGAAGAGCGATCGGTTATAATTCAGGGTGTACAATACGCACCTTACCCCTAACCAACTAAAAAACTTTGTATATCCAGAACTTTGGATAGTTTTTGATTGCCAACGGTAGAATCTAGTAGGTAGGCGCGATTACACTCTTACTATGTAAGAGTGTGTAAACAGGACACGCGAGTTTTGCGATCGCGCATTATGGATATTTTACAATACTTTACATAGTTGCGTTTGACAGCGCCGACCTACTTAAAGGTTTCAGATCGATTGGGCAGTCTAGCTACTTTTAGGAAAATCAAGCGCTTCAGACTATAATCTAAAAAGTGTCTGCCATCTTGTAAATCAGCAAGTTAACAGTTTTTATATGTTTATTATTCTCCCAATTATTTGCTGGTGTTTAATTTTTGTGATTTTTTATAACTTCCATCGGTGCTGGCGGCTTGCCATCTTGGAGGCGTCAATATTATGGGGAGTTTTAGTAAGTGGAATTACTGAGTGTTTGAGTTGGCTAAGGTTCCTTAACTTTAGTGGAATATTTGCTTTTTGGTTGTGGCTGGATTTGATATTAGGATTTATTGTACTTAGAAAAGTAAGACTCAAAAAATATACGGGAATTTTTCAGAAGATCAAAGTAGATCCTTTCTTGACTGTGCTTTTAAGTGGTGTGGCTTTTATAACTTTGACAGTAGGTTTAATTGCTTTAGTAGCACCTTCTAATAACGTAGACTCTTTGGATTACCATCTGCCGCGCGTAGTTCACTGGATACAAAACGGCAGTGTCGAACACTATCCCACAAGCTACACGCCGCAGTTATACAGTCCTCCTTGGCCGGGATTTACTGTGATGCACTTGCAAATTTTAAGCGGAGGCGATCGCTTCGCAAATCTTGTGCAGTGGTTCAGCATGGTTGGCAGTCTAATTGGAGTATCGCTGATTGCTAAACAACTGGGAGGCGATTTGCGGAGTCAAGTTTTCTCTGTTGTCCTCTGTGCAACTATTCCTGTGGGTATTCTCCACGCATCTAATGCCAAAGATACCTATGTAGTTGCTTTCTGGTTAGTTTGTTTTGTTTACTATGTTGTCTCAACTATCAACGATAAAATAAGTTGGAATCATATATTTAAAATGAGTGCGAGTTTGGGACTTGCTATTTTTAGTAAAGGCACTGGATATATATATGGACTGCCATTTTTGCTCTGGTTTGTGCTGATGGATATTAAGCGCGATCGCAGGCAAGTCTTTAAGCATCTTTTTGCGATCGCTGCGGTAATTGTGCTGCTCAACTCCGGTCATTATCTCCGAAATATAGAATTATTTGGCGCGCCGACTTCTACATATCCATACAAATGGAGTCCTGATGCGTATGGCATTCCTATTTTTATTTCAAGTATAGTGAAAAATGCCAGCTTGCACATGGCTATTCCATTGGATTTTATTAATACCGATGCGCTGGAGAAAGCAATATATAAAGTTCACGAAATACTCGGCGTGGACATTAACGATCCGCGCACTACATTTGGTACAGATTTTAGTTTGGAAGCCCTCGTTCAAACTTTTGAAGACACAGCGGGTAACCCTATTCACTTCTGGCTATTATTGCTTTCTGTCGTCCTAGGTCTAAGCAGTCGTAATTTGAGGAGGAATAAATATCTTGTCAGCTATCTAGCTACTGTCTTGTGCTCATTTTTGTTATTCTGCTTGCTGATCAAATGGCAAATTTGGCACAGTCGCCTCCACTTACCTTTTTTTGTGCTGATTTCCCCTTTCATTGGTATAGTTCTGTCAAAACAATTTCCTAAAAATATAGCAAATGTTATTATGATAGTTCTCCTACAGACATCATTAGTTTATGTGTTGTATAACGAGTTTCGACCGATACTTGGGGAAAAAGATATATTTAACACGAGCAGAAGAGAGCAATACTTGAGACCTGTTATTAACAACAAAAGTAATTATTTAAATGCAGCTAAATTTGTGGCTAAAACGGAATGTAAAAATATTGGACTATCTTTATCAAGTATGGAGTACCCTTGGTGGGTACTTTTGAAAAATGACAAGCAGGTGCTTCGTATTGAAAATGTTAATGTTAAGAATCTATCCAATGTCAAATCCCGCGCGTATCCCTATAGAAATTTTGTACCTTGCGCTATTATTTCTGTTGGTTCTACGCAGAGCGAGAACATGGTTCTTAAAGAAGGTATTTACGTGAGAGCGTGGCCGTCAGCAAGTTCTATTCAGAAAATTCAGGTGTTTGTTAAGCAATAATCAGCTAATACCATTAAAAAAAAATCTGCGACAAATGGGTGCGGGCTAGAAGCCCACCCCACAATAGTTTTAAGAAAAATAAGTTAACTTGACACCATACTATCTGCCCTCAATATCTCCTAAATCCCTTACATCTGTTAATCCCGTACATTGTTAGTTGCCGAATTGCCTTCGGGTGAGGTTATCCTAGACAAGACGCAAGCGCAATCACAGTTATGGCATCTCCAAACAATCAAAATTCGGCGGATTCATCTCTGAAACAGTCTCTAGAGGCTGGGTTAGCTGCTTTGAAACAAAAGGATTACCAAAGCGCGATCGCCCTTTTGGAATCCGTCAGCAAAACCGCAGCAAATCAACCGCCCGGAATCCGCGCCCAAATGGGATTAATCGCGGCATACAAAGCAACTGATAATCTCAAAAGCGCGATCGCCCTGTGCACTTCCCTTACCAAAATCCCCAACACCCAAATCAAAACCTGGGCCGATCGCACTTTAACCGAATTAACCCCCCCAAAACCACAGAAAACTCCCCCAGAAACAGGCTTTGTCGCCTTTGATTCAGCAACAGAATCGCGGAAGAAAACGCTTAAGGGCGATAGACCAACCGCAGACAAAGAAACCGGATTTTCACCCTTAGAACCGACTAGCGCGCCGGGAAACACCAAATCGACACATATTTCACCGCCACCTCCACCCCCCAAACCGCCGATTCACCCGACACTAGAGGGCGCGCACGCACCATCCACCGCCCCTACAGAAATCGCCACCGATACAGACAATAGCGGCGAAAACAGTTGCGCTTCCCCAACAGACATCCCCGAATTCGCCACCCCAGATACCTACCAACTGAGTTGGCGCCAAGCGGGGCGCGTCAAAAGTCCGCGCCCTCTCAAACCGCTAAAATTGCTGAATTTTCGGATCGAAGCCGTTGGAAGTGCGATCGCCCTATTTTTCCTAGCCCGCTTTGTCCTACAATTCCTGCTAACAAACACTAATTCTCTGTTAATTCAGCTTTCCATATTTACTAGACTGCCAATTTTCGGGCCAATTCAGCTTTTTTACCGAGATCCAACTCCTTTCCTCCAGTTTGTTTTCGGATTGCTTTTGGCCTCTTCTCCCTGGCTGACAGACGCGCTGCTGAAACTATTTTGCGGGATCGGAACCCTGCGCGCATCGGTTTTATCCAAGCACAGCAAGGAAGCGATGCGCGTACTCCGCAGTTTTTGTACCAAGCAAAATATGCCAACGCCTGTACTGAAACTCTTGCCGCTCAATGTTCCTGTAGCTTTCAGTTACGGCTGTTTGCCCCGTTTTGCTCGCATTGCTGTTAGTCAAGGGCTGTTAGATCAATTGGCGGATGATGAAATTGCCGCTATTTACGCACGGGAATTAGCCCATATTTCTCACTGGGATTTTGCGCCGATGTCGCAAGCGCTGTTGGTGATGCAGATTCCTTACTTAATATATTGGCAGACTGCTTGCTGGGGCCAGCGGTTGTGCGATTTAATGACGATCGACTTTTTGCGTCGTACTGTGAGAGTTATAATCGCTGCAATTTCTGCTACCAGTTACGGAATTTATAAGTTGTTGCGGTGGCCGATGTTGTGGTTGTCGCGTCGCAGAGTCTATTTTAGCGATCGCACTTCCGCAGAAATTACCGGCAATCCCAACGGTTTGACGCGCGCACTGACTAAAATTGCGATCGGGATGGCTGCAAATATCGAACAGCAAAAACAAACTAGCTTTTTCCTCGAAAGCTTCGATTTGTTGTTACCCGTCGGCGTCGCACAAGCTGTAACCCTTGGTTGTGCTGCATTACAGGCGCCGTTACCGCAGATTTTGCTCTGGGATGTCAGCAACTCGGAACGCAATTGGTTGACACTTAACAACACCCATCCTTTGCTGGGAGAGCGTTTGAAGCTGTTGGAACTCTACGCTCAATTTTGGAAAATCGAGACTGAATTAGATTTAGCGAGTCTGTCGCCGCCACAACCCAACAAAGCAAAATTGTCTCTGTTTAAGTCAATCCTCGAATTTAAAGACTCAAAACTATTTTTACAGGGTGCACCGTTTTTTGGGATTCCGATGAGTTTGGCAATAGTAGCTGTACTTTGGCTGATTAGCTGGATTTTTTCCAAGACGAGTATTTGGCAATTGGATTGGCTTTTGGGCGATCGATCGCTCGTTTGGGGCTGTTTGCCGATCGGGTTTTGTCTCGGTACTTTGATGCGAATTAACTATTTTTTCCCCGATATTACGCCGCGAGCCACCATCGAGCCGACTTTACCAGAGATTTTGTCAAATCCTGAAATGCTCCCCCTAGATGCTCAACCTGTGCGGGTTGGGGGGCAACTCTTGGGTAGGCCTGGTATTGAAAATTGGCTGGGACAGGATTTGATTTTGCAAACGGCGACGGGTTTGGTGAAGTTGCACTATGTTTCGAGGATTGGCCCGATCGGCTGTTTGTACCCATTGTTGCTCAAACAGACGACTCGCCCCACCGATTTGATCGGCAAACCTGTGGTAGCGACTGGTTGGCTGCGTCGAGGTGCTACTGTGGCGATCGACCTAGAAACTCTCCGCAGTCAAGAAGGGCGAGTTAGTGACAGCGGACATCCGATTTGGTCTGCGATTTTGGCCTTTGGTGCGGCTATTTGGGGCGCGTACATTATTATCCAGGGCGGAAGATGAGAGAAAGAGAGGGGGAGATTAGTCTATTGCAGGGTGCGTCAGGGCCGAAGGTGGCCACCACAGACTCAGAATTTTCCCCCTGAGGCACCCTACGCTCTGACTGACAACTGACAACTGACAACTGACCACTGACAACTGACAACTGACCACTGACCACTGACCACTGACAACTGACAACTGACAACTGACCGCTGACCACTGACCACTGACCGCTGACCGCTGACCGCTGACTACCTTTAGTAAAGAAAGGTTGCTTTTTTACCGACATCCTGTTACATTTATTTACATAAATTGGATTGAACCAAATAGCGCAATAACTTCAGTTGGCTAAAATCTCTAAGGCATTGCGTAAAAATTGTCAACCTCCCAACACAGCAAGTTCCGTCAGCCGCTTGTCGGCTGTTTTTTTTTCTACAGCCAATGAAAGCTGTAGGGAATCAATTCAAAAAAGTGATTGAGATGCGGTTTTCGTTCAAGAGGGCGTGAAATCTTCCTAAATAACTAGCTCTGCTACCCGGGCTGTGATACCTTTAAAGAAAGGTCGGACGCTGCCGGGCCCGATTTCACGGATACTGGGTAAGTCAATAGTCCTCAGCATTAGGAGCGAGGTAAAATTACTGGCCCAAAAAATGTTAGCGATTTTATCCATCACTGTATTAAACTGAATACTGGCATTCCGATCGCTTGCAATTGACATCCTTGGACATAAATTTCTACACGGCCCTGGCTATAAACATTCTGAATCAAAACCGGAAGCAAGTAATACAGAATAGCCAATAGCCTCAACATTTGAGTGATGACTAAAAGTTTACACAACAACCTGAGATTTAAAAGCTCTCTGCATCGGCGGTTAAGTTACGGCCTTATCAGAGTAAATCATCTTTTTCTAAAAGATGGGGGGAGCTGTCAAGGTTGGTGGGAGGAATGCGCAAATTCTACAGTTATCTGGTCTTTTCCTGCGGTCAATATTCAGTTGACTTCAGGTAACGCTGTTCGATCGAACTAATTAGAATCCAAGTCTGGAGGAATTTTTCATGTCTATTCGTTTGTATGTTGGCAATTTACCCAAAGAACTCGATCGCTTAGAATTGCAAGAAGTTTTTGCGCCCGAGGGCGAATCTGTTACTACCAAGGTAATTACAGACCGCAAAACAGGTAAATGCAGGGGATTTGGTTTTGTGACGGTGCTCACCGACGAACAAGCCGACCAAGTTATTGAGAAATATAACGGCTTGATGTTCAAAGAAAACCCCCTGAAAATAGAAAAGGCACTTCCCCGCTCTAAGGGTAAATCGGAGAAGGGCGAAGACGATCAGCAACAGTCATCGTCGCCTGCTTCACCGCAGTTGGTGTCCGCGTCGGCGTCGCCGTCGCTTCCTGTTCCCGCACCGCAGCAACAGCAACGCTCGGCCCCGCCTACCCAAGGTGGCGGTGGCGGTTCTAGCAAAAGCAATCGCCGTCGGGGTGACAACAACAAGTCTCGCCGCAATCAGTCAACAACAACGGTGTCGAGCGCTGATTCCGGTTCGGTTCAGCCAGATCCGCGCTGGGCGAGCGCTCTGGAAGAACTCAAGCAAAGATTGGTGGAAGCTCAGACTACTAATTAATCGCAAATGGTGGCTAATTGCTGCTATCTCTCGACTCTGGTTGAGTGAGTGTATTTGGAAGTGCGATCGAGCATCGGTGAAACAACCTGTTCTCGATCGCACAATTTTATGCTAAAAACCTGTCATATCGTGTCCGATGATTGACCGCGCGCGCGCCCGAAAGTCCGCAGGCGCGAATCATTTTTGTTATGGTAGTCGATCGGACACGATATAGCAGCGGACAGTTGACAGTGGACAGTTGACAGTTGCATAACGAGAATCAAACCATTGATGCCGTAGGGGTATCGGCTCTATTCATGAAGTTATTTATGTCCTCACCGATGTGGCGGTTGCTATATCAGACCTAGCACCCCGGTAAAATAACCGCTTCTGTTTCGAGGGTTGGGACTTGAGTCCTCAGTTACGGCGCGGACTTTAGTCCCAACCCTCGAACGAGTCCTAATTATTTAATCGAAAAAAGTAGAAGTCGTGCTTATTCGAGTGGAGAGAATTCCACAGTCTCAATAAACTCGAAAATTTTATTCATCATCTCCTCAACTTCAGCCTCAAGAGAACCCAATTCCTGCTTGTCCTGATAAATTCGCTGACAGCTTATCGTGTAGCAAAAATCTTCAGCGATAAAAGCTATAAATCCCCGGTAAGCATCGATCCGATTCAGAGAACCGTCGTTTTTTTCGACGCTGACAGTTGCACCCCCAGGCAAATCTACAAGCACAAAATAAGCTTCTTCATCTTCTAAATATTCCGTGTAGAGTACCTGAGACTTGGCAAATTTAGCCATAACTTCTCCCTCAATAAAATTATTGAGAAACGAAGTGAGATAGGGTGATTCTCCGGCTGACTCAATTAATTCTTCCACTTCACCAGCAATCGGGAAATAATCAATTCTCAGCAAAATGCCAAAGTCGTCAGAAAACGTGACAGAGCCTTCTTCCTCATCAATTCTACCGCCTTTTGCCTCATCAACTGGAATCACAACGCTAAAATTGCCTTCAGGAGATACGTACAACGGCTCCTCAACATCTAAATCAGGCTCTACATCCTCTACTTGCGAGTATGCCGCAACTACATCCTCGATAATTTCCTCAGCTTCTTCATCTTCTACACCCAATACTTGCTGGAATTCCTGAAGAAAAGCCAGGTGTTTCTGGGACACTTCGCCATCAGCGACAAACATGGCTGCGGTTATGGCAAAAGTATCCAACACTAACTCATCTGGCATTGATTGCCAAGCAGTATTAAATAATGCTCCTAAACCGTCTTCGCGGATAATAGCTGCGAGTTTTTGAAACATTGCGGACATATCATCTTCCGAGTATTCAGCAAATATTTCTGAGTCCCAAAGTATGCTTTCTAAGATATCAGCATCCGCGTCAGGAGAATTAGCCTCGGCGGCAACAAGCGATACCGCGGCTACGGATTCCTCTAAAGTCAAGCTAGCTTTGGATTTGCCGTCTGAATTGAATATTTTATCAAAATTGCCCACAGGTTTTGCCCCAAAGAGTGTTTAGTTTTGCTATTAATAGCAAATTTATGACATCAAAAGATAGTCGTCTGGGATACATTTACTTTTTGCCAAATCCGGCGAGTCAATATCGGGTGGCGACAAAGTGGTGCGCCTGACGATTCAGATTTCTTTACAGATGGGCTGTACAGGATTTCAATTAAAATTAGATGTGCGCCAGCTTATTACCAAGGACTGCCAATTATAGTAAATCCCGCCCAGAAATTGGGGTGAGATAAATCTGAATTTGGTACTTGTGCATCCTTCGGAAGGTCGAGAGTCCTTTGAGTTCCCACCAACTTGCCGTCTTTAATCACAATTTGCTTGCGAATCATGGCTATTTGAGCTTGTCGGAGGGCTTCAGCTTTCATGGTCGCCGATCGCAAATTAGCATAAAACTCGGTCATCAGTCCCAAACTCGCGTAATCATTAACTTTCCACAAACTCGCCACAGCCGACTTGACACCGCTGCGCACGGCGAGTCCAGCAAAACCCATTTCTGCACTATTGTCCCCGATCGCAGTTTCGCACGCACTCAGCACCAATAACTCGACTTGTCGGCGATCGTACCACTTTGCCAACCGAAATTCATCCAAAGCCAAAGAGCGGTTCCACAAATCAATCTCAGCTTCATTGCGTCCGTTTTGAGTTTGCGGAAAACTGGCGTGAGTAGCTAAGTGAACAATATCAAAAGCCTGTTGCTGCCGCTGTTTGGTGAGATTTTCCAGAGTAAAGTCTTGATTGAGAAAAGAAATTCCCGGCCACAAAGGCAATTCGGCAGGATTTTGGGTGTTGCTTTTGGTACCGGCGATCGCAGATAATTCGATCGGCACTGCGAGTAAAGGATCTTTGTCAGTGTGGGGAAATTCCGAAGCACCCATTGCTAGAACTCGGGCATTCTTCAAGCTTTGATAATTAGTATTAGTCAAACTGACGCTAGGAATTGAGCCGAGGCTGTACTTTTCTACTAAAAATTGCTGGCCGTCGTGCAAAGCTGCAATCGGCAATTGTCGCAAACCGCTATCAAAGGAAAACACTAGCGTATCGATATTTAACTCTTCTAATTTTGCACTAATCGGCGCAATTAACCACTGGTAAAGTTCCTGGGAAATTGGCAAAATTTGTCGTGTTTCGGAAGCTTTTTTTTGAGCTAACAAACGGTGAAAAGTTTTCACTTTTGCTAGCAAATCTGTGCTGGTGACAGGGACATTTTTGAGAATGGGAGGGCCGTCGGGAACTACTAAGACTAAGGATAATTCTTTGAGACGGACGATGGCATAAACAATTACAGCTTGCTTCCCGGTTTCCTCCTTAATTTTTTTGAGAGTTTGTCTGAGATATTCAACCGTTACTTTTTGGTCGGTAAAATTTTCCCCATAATAATTTTCATAGTCTTGTTCAAATAGTTGATCGATGAGGGGGACAGCATCATTAACGTTGTTTTGATCTAAAGTTTGTGCGACGCTAAACCTGCTGATTTCTAAGGGAATCAGACTCGGAATATCTGCGGGTGCGGGAGTTGGAATTGGTGCGGGAGTTGGTGCGGGTGCGGGTGCCGGAGCTGGAATTGGTGCGGGAATTGGTGCGGGTGCGGGGGCTGGAATTGGTGCGGGTGCGGGGGCTGGAATTGGTGCGGGTGCGGGCGCGATTTGGCGGAGGTTTGCCAACCAATCAGGCTGGATTTGAGCAACGGGCTGCTCAATCACAGGCGCAACAGCAGTAGCGGGAATGGGAGTTGAGACTATCCAACCGTCGGGTTTTTCTGTAACAGAAGAACCAAGTTCCGGGGGATTTTCGGGTGGGTTTTCTGAAGGTGTTACTAAAGTCAGATTCGACTGTTTCACGACTGGTGGTGTCAGGGAAAAGTTGTTTTTTGGATCGGTAAATGCCCAGTTAAAAGTGCTGCTTCCCGTGGCAGGATTTGGGCTGATAGTGGTTGTTGCTCCTAATAAATCGCCAATTAAATAAGCTAAATCTTGTTGCGGATTTAGCCCTAGGGTGGGTGCGGGAACGGGTGCAGGAATTGGTGCAGGAATTGGTGCAGGAATTTGTGCAGCTACGGGTGCGGGAATTTGTGCTACAGGCGGGCTGTAAGAGGGTTGAAGAGGGGCGGGCGATGGATTTGGCGCGATCGGGGTTGTGGGGGCGATCGGGCTGGGATTAGCAAGATTTGGAGCGGCGGTGAGTTGGGAAATTGGCGGAATTGTCGGCGCGGCGGTTATGCGGGCTGTGGCGCCGGGAGTTGTTGGAGTTGAGGGCTGTGTGGGGGCTGTGCGGGGCGGTATTGTGGATAAATAGCCGGTTTGCGGTAGTCGGACGTTGAGGGGAAAACCGGGTATGGGCGCGGGTTCGGAGATTGGCGAGGCCGTGGTTTCGAGTATTGGAGATGGAGTCGCTATGGGTGCGGGAGTCGGGATGGGTGCTGGTGTTGGGGATGGAGTCGCTATGGGCGCGGGAGTTGCGATGGGTGCGGGTGTTGCGGATGGAGTTACTCTGGGTGCGGGAGTCGCTATGGGTGCGGGTGTTGGGGATGGAGTCGCTATGGGTGCGGGTGTTGGAGTTGCAGTTGCGGGGGATGGAGTTGCGATGGGCGCGGGTGTTGGAGTTGCAGTTGCGGGGGATGGAGTGGCGATGGGCG
>NZ_JAUBOJ010000073.1:15850-22179 GCF_036700185.1 Microcoleus sp. BM001215392
GCGCGGGTGTTGGAGTTGCAGTTGCGGGGGATGGAGTGGCGATGGGCGCGGGTGTGGGAGATGGAGTTGCGATCGCAATTGGTTCGGGAACTGAGATAATTTGAATGCGATCGCGATTTTGCACGAGTTCGCGATCTTGTCTGTGAGTATAGCGATAAGAGTTCGTGGGCGAAATCGTTTGTATGGGATTGCTATTTCCCCGAGTAATTGCACCAGCCGTTCCATTTGTCTGGGCATTCCCGACAATAAAAGGCGTGATTCCGGCGCCCCCGTGGCGGATAATTATCGTGCCGCCACTGACATCTCCTGGACTTCCAGCAGTAGAAATGCTAGCATTAATGCCGTTTCTGTCTGTGAACGAATTGGGCGATCGAAAAAAGCTTTCGGTCAAAATCGAAACATTTCCCCCCGTACCTGCGCCCTGACTCTGAGCATTAATTTGACTCAGAACAATATTACCTGTAGTGCTGCGGTTAATTGCGCTAACATCGCCTGCATTCCCCTTCGCAGAAGAGTCAACTTTCCCAGCATTAATATTGCCGTTAGCGTCGAGTAAAATATTGCCGGCATTACCAGCGGCTGAGGTATTGATATCGCCCGCGGTGATATTAGTTCCAGCATTCAGCTCGATCTTGCCGCCATTATTAAGGGAAGTCGAGTTAAGATTGCCTGTTTTGATTTCTCCCTTCTCGCTGTACAAAGAAATCCCCGCTTCCGAGGTGATATTTTTGGCGGTAATGTTATTCCTTGTAATAATGTTCAGCGCTGCCGGATTTTTGGGAATATCATCTTGAAGATTGATGCTATTGAGAGGAGCGATACTACCGATATTACCGCTAAATTTAGGAACTCCGTCTTGCGATTGAACTGTCAGATTGTGCGAGCCATTAACTGTAGAGTTAAACGTAATGTCGCCAGTTTCCAAAATTCTTACAGACAAGTCGTTAGCCAATGTTACCGGAGCGGCAAACGTGATATTATTGCGGTTAGTTTCAATATTTCCGCCTACAGTAATTGATTCCTTTGCCTTGAGATCGATATTGCCGCCAGTCACAGTGGTGCTGGGAGCAAAAGTGCGGGAATTAATATTGGATGTCGCCAGTGTTCCTCCAGCATTTATTGTAATATCTCCGCCCTTACCGTTGGCCGCCGCAGTAATAATTGGGCCGGCTGTCGTGTTGATATTGCCGCCGCTTTGAATGCGAAGATTGCCGCTATTGGCGTTGAATCCGCTTAATAATAGGGCGCTGCCAATTCCGGCGGTAGTGATATTGCTATTAGCTTCGAGGGAAATATTGCCACCGCTGTTACCGCCGATCGCATTTATGATGCCGCCAATCGTATTAATGGAACCGCCGCTTTTAAGGGTGATTGAACCGCCGTCTTCAGCCCCTATTGATTGGATTGTGCTGGTAGTAATGTTGCCACCAGCAGTTATATTAATTGTCCCCCCTCTGTTAGTTGCCAAAGAGGGAACATTACTATCATTACTTGTAATTAATGCGCCAGTAGTGATATCGCCATTCATATTGGTAATACGAATATTTCCACCCAATTTTCCTTGAACAAAAATATCACCTATATTAATCTTGCCATTAGTGGTATAAAATATAAGATTGCTACCATTACCCTTGTCAGAATAAGATGAAATGGCGCTGTTCCCTACTCCTATTGTGATACCATTGTTAGCTTGAATTGTTATATTGCCAGCATTGTTGGTATCGCTCCTTGTGTCTAATGTGCCGATATCTATTAAACCACCACTCAGCACGGTTATTCCACCGCCATCCAACCTTGCTGTAGTTTGAAGGTTACTAGCAGTAATATTGCCGCCAGCCGTTAAAGTAATTGTGCCACCTCGATCCGATCTTAAAGCTTCACCACTTATTACCGAGTTAAAAGCTGCGGATAAACTACCTGTATCGATGCTACCATTAGTGCTAGTAAAATTAATCTGTCCATTCTGCAATAGGCCGTAAGCCTGTATGAAAGCAGTTGTTTTAATATCTCCATTTGTGGTGAACAAGGTAATATTTCCAGCATTTCCCTTAGAAGAACCAGCAAAAATATCTGTTGTTTTAATGCCATTGTTAGCTCGGAGTGTAATATTTCCAGCATTACTGCTATTAACGTAAGCGGGGAGTGTATCTAGACGGCCTGTAGTAATCCTACCGTTTCTGCTAGTGAGGTTTATATCTACTCCATTTGTGTCAATACCATTAGTAGTAACATCGCCGTTAGTGCTAATTATTGTAAGCGATCCTCCCTTGCTAACAGTACCCGAAGAGTAAGAATGTAAACTACCGGGGATATTGATATCCTTGGCAGCGTTGATAATAATCGCACCACCATTGCCAGCATTGCCAAGATCGGAACCATCAATGAAAGCTGTTGATTCAAGACTCCTGGCGCTGGCTTCAGTTCCAATAGTGATGCTACCATTGGGAGCATTTAGAGTGATTGGGCCACCATTGCCAGCATTACCAGAAACAGAAATTGAGGATGAACTTAGGTTTTCTGTGATATTAATATTGCTGCCAGCTAATAAAGTAATCGCGCCACCATTACCAGTATTACCAGGACTTGCAAAAGATGAAGAATTTATACTGCCTGTGATGTTGATACTCCCACCTGCCTTTAAAGTAATCGCGCCACCATTACCAGCATTGTTATTGTCTACACGATCAGATGATGAAGTGAGGCTGCCTGTAGTGATGTTACCCGTAGCCTCCATGATGACAGGGCCACCATTTTGATTTTGAATAGGGGTCATATTTCCGATCCGAATATTTCCTGGTAAAGTCGGCCCTGTTGAAGATGAAAAAATTGTATTTCCCAAGCTAGGAGAATTCGGAGGGACATTATAAACACCAGGAAAAGTTGTTGTAGGATTATCCAAAGCCGTCTTCCCCGCTTGCAAAATTAACGCACGACTGGTTGTCAACAAATTGAAATGCGGATCGCTAGCAGGAATAGATGTAGGATTGTCCGGCCCATTAATTATAATATCACCTCCGATAATGCTTCCCTTCGCCTCTATCTTCAGTGCTGCACCCACGTAATTGGCAAAAGTAACATCTCCATTAGAACTAATAATCGGGTCATACAAACTCACAAAATTACCAGGATTACCCGACAAATTGAGTATGGAAAAACTGCCACCGGCCGCAAAGTGAGCATCTCCAGAAATATTACCATCGCTGACGAGAGTTAGATTAGCACCACTTTGAAACGGAGTAATATCTGAATGATTCAGCGCCAAAATATCGATACTTCGATTTCCCTGAATATACAGATTGCCGCCAGCATTTGCCACAAACGAATTCGCCACACTATCGCGCACCCGCACCGTATCATTCGCCAGCAAATTTAAGTCACCAGTTGTACTTAGCTGACTTTCAACTAACGTCAAATTGCGATTAGCTGACAGCGTTGCAGTCTGGGCATTTACTTCTTTAGCAACCACATCTCCATTCTCTACCTGCAAAGCAGAATTAGTTAGCTCAACTTGCCCTTGACTGTTAACTGTTACACCCGTGGCACTTCCGCCTCCACCCGTCAATAACTGAGGCAAAGATGCAACTGGGAACACCCAATTTTGAGGCAAACTTCCGGCTACAGACTGCGGCTGAATCTCCAAACTCAACAGATTTCCCGCTTGGCTAATTCTGACTAAATTTTGACCCGGTACCGCCGCCACAGTAATATTGCCTCCCGGTGCAGAAAGTTGTCCTGTAGTCAAAACCGTGCCGCCCAACAAAGTTAAATTTTGTCCCTGTTTCACCGCCAAAGTGCCAAGATTGACAATTCCTCCCGGTTGTAGATTGGTGAAAGCAAAAGTGTTCGGGCTTCCGAGTAATTGTGCGTAATTATTCATGCCCGCCGCACTAAACCAGTTATTGCCGAAACCAATTCCTGTCGCAGTAGTTGCGGTGAAAGAACCGGGAACATTCAAGCTGGAATTCGCACCGAAAACAATCCCCGATGGATTCATTAAAAATAAATTAGCATTGCCGCCCGTGACTTGAATTATGCCGTTAATAAAGGAAGCATCGCCGCCCACAACTCGCCCTAAAATGTTGCGAATATTGGGATTTGAGATGAAATTGGCAGTTTGTCCTTGAGTTAAACCAAATTGTTGGAAACTGTGAAATAGATTTGCACCGTCGCTGGATTGTTGGCCGCCTTGGATGTTGAATTGGTTGCCGTTAGGGGCGATTTGAGTATTCGTACCGTCAGCGGCTGGGGTGATTTGGGCTGTGGCTGTTTGGGATGGGGTAAAAAGTCCTGTTTCCCCCGTTGCTAAGGCTGTGAAGGAGCAGAATGTAAGGAGCAATATATTTTTTTTGTTTGCCATAGTTAGATTTTTTGGTAGATGCTATTTCGGGAATAAATTCATCAACAATACATAAATATCATAGGTGTTTAATTGCCCGCGATTCAATTTTGTCTCGGGGTGCGGCGGGTTTATGTGGATTGTTGGTGGGAATTATCTATTGCGGGTGACGGAACCTCTACGAGCCGCCACAAAGCCAATCCTCCGCCTCTTCCCCTCGCGGCAATTATCTCGTTTTCTACTAGAAAATAGGCAAAAAATGCCTGTTTGCCTATACTTAAATTAAAAAAATCTGCCTCCCGCGATTCACCACCGCGAATAAATCCTTGATATACAGTTTTACCTAACAATTTTACAGTAATTCTGGTAAAGTCAAATGCTAAAATATTCTGACTAGCCAAAAATTTAGTCGGCCCGGAAAGAGTTAGTTCGATCGCCCCAACGAGCACTGAATTCTCCACTCTGCCCGTTTCACTAGGCTTTTCGCTTTCAGCAACAGGTTCTACTGAGTAAGCAATTTGAATTTTCGCTACCCATTCGGGGATGTAACGTCCGGCGCCTAGCACAACGCCCGCTTTTTGTCGAGTCTTTTTCGTACCGGTGATAAAGCACAAGCGCCACTTGCCACTTAGTTGCTCCAAGGAATAGCGAGTTTTAGTTTTTTTGGCGTTTTTCTCAGCTTCTAGGAGGGCTGCGACTACGGCGGCAGATGATGGTTTAGGATTGGATTTGGCGGCTTGTTCTAGAATTGATATGTTTTCCATTTAATAATATACAAAATGGCGGGAGCCTTCTCTCCGAACTAGGTAAGGCCTAAACCTTCAAGACATTAATAATATTAGCGGATTTGACACTCCTGGGCTCAGATGAGCGTGAGGATTCTTAGTTCAGCGATCGGACTTAAATCAAGAACATTGCTGCACCCGATCCAGAGATCCAATCTCCCTAAGCGTTTACTGCATCTAGTACAGAGGTTCCGACGTGCCCCGTCGTACCTATCCCGCGATTCAGGATATTAATTGCGGCATTACGATCCCTATCCATTTCACATCCACACTTACAAGCATGGGTTCGAGTGGATAGAGATTTTTTAACGACTTCCCCACAATTACTGCATTCTTGACTGGTGTAAGCAGGATTTACCGCAATGGTAATTCTTCCAAACACTTTTCCAAAATATTCTAAAAACACTCTGAATTGATACCAAGAAGCATCGCTTATTGATTTTGCTAGGCAGTGATTTTTAACCATGTTAGACACTCTCAAATCTTCGTAAACTACTACATCGTTTGATGTGATTACGCACCTTGCAAGCTTAATTGCATGGTCTTTACGCTGTCTACTTATTTTGAGATGTCGCTTACCTAAAATCACTCTAGCTTTGTGGCGATTTGACCCACCCTTGACTTTCCGACTTACAAGACGCTGAGCAAGTTTTAACCGCGTTTCACCTCTACGCAGAAATCTAGGATTAGAAACTATTTCGCCATTTGAATCAGTATAAAACTCTTTCAAGCCCACATCTAATCCAATTGTTTTTCCGGTCATTGGAACAGTTTCTAATCGGTCTACAGAGATGCAAAATTGGACATAATATCCATCTGCTCGTTTAACTAACCGTACCCGTTTAATTTGGTGTGGCTGATAGAAATTAAGGTCGCGAGTACCTTTTAACTTCAGTTTGCCAATTTCACACTTATCGGTAAAGGTGATTGATTTTCTATCGAATGAGAGCTTCCAAGAGTTTGTTTTGTACTCAACAGAACGACAATCTTTCTGGAATTTAGGAAACCCAACTATTTTACCTTTAATGCCTTTTTTGACACGCTCGTAAAATCTGGAAATACTAGCCCATGCTCTTTCTGCACTAGCCTGCCTGGCCATCGCACCTAATTTATTTGCAAAATCAAACTCTTTTGCCCAAATCGCACAATACTTAGGAATGAAAATTTAATAACATCAGCGATGTATAATAAATAAATGAGTGAATATG
>NZ_JAUBOJ010000074.1:0-3456 GCF_036700185.1 Microcoleus sp. BM001215392
TACTGCCGAAATGCGAGAGCCCCTACGAGTATATTTGCAAAAATGAGATGCACCCACTAATTTAATGTGAATCCACCATTAAAAAGCGGATATTGTCAATAATATTACTCCTATTTAAATCTCTGAATAATGCTTTTACCTCCTTCTCTAGCGCTCTTCTCTAGTGCCTTCCTTTGTGCATCTTTAAAATCCCTTTTAACTTGTCTTTTATCAATCAGTTCCGCTAGCAAACTGCCGTTTTCAAGTCCGAAAATAAATGTTTCACCACTATGAAAAAAACGAATAGCATAAACCTTGCCAGTTTCTGTAAACCAGTATCCCATGCCATCCCCCACTTCAATATTGGCGGCTGAGGCTGAGACAATTCTGGTTTTACCATTTCCTTGATTCACGGTACAGATGCGATAGCGAACAGACTTTTCTGTTTTCAGCTTTTCGTTACAGGGCTGTTTTTCGATTTTTTCAAAGTTTCTATGAAAACTCTCCCCTAGTTCCGCAGGAGAAAATATAGCAGGCTCAGTTGTGGCTTCTGCGATCGTCTTTTGTGGTGCTTGGGGCGCTGTTTTGAGCGCGGCTCGATCGCGTTTTGGTACTGCGATAGGTGAAATAGCGATCGTTTGGGCGATCGCCAAAAGCAAAGATCCTAATGTCAGCAGACGGAGCATTTTTAGTTTTGAGGATTTTACATTAATGATGATATAGTATTTTAAAAATTTTATTTCATAGGTCTGCGAACAAAACAGCGAGACTTACAAGTAGCCCAAAACCACTATGGAAGAACAATAGTATCGTTAATAGTTCTGGACGATCGCAATTTTTTTGTGAAAGCCGATCGCGCATATAGCCCGCAAATAGCAAGTTTTCGGGAGTCGCCGAATGTTTGAGAGTGCGATCGAGTTAGAGCTTAGCCCCTAAACAGTAGCGATTTGTGGCGCTGGTGACACGCTGCACAGTTTTTTCTGCAAACCAGCGAGAATTGTGATAACCTCATAGATGTGCGAAAATCGGTTCCAACAAAAAGCAACCGTTGGAAGAAACGGGGAAAGTCCGGTGTAAGTCCGGCGCTGTCCCGCAACTGTAATGAGATGATAGAGTCTCTTAGTCAGAAGGCCCGCCGATATCCCAAACCTGTTCTTTTTCGTCTACGAGGTATAGATGATAGTTGATTTAGCATTTTTAAAAGTCATGTACTATGGCGAGAAATCCGAATGAAAAGCGCCATTAAAAAGTCGGATTTTGTGCTAGTTCCTTACATGAAAAGTAACAATGTTAAAGCTAGTTTTCAAATATTTAATACAGTAATTCCCTATATATTTTTATGGTTTTTAGCATTTAAGGCTGCTGCCATTTCTCTATGGATTCTGCCGCCGATATTGGTGTTAATGACACTTTTTTCTGGACGCTGTTTTTCATTGATGCACGATTGCGGACACTATTCTCTGTTTAGTTCCAAAAAAGTAAATCGTACCGTAGGCTTTCTGCTCGGTATCATCAATGCAATTCCTCAGTACCCGTGGTCGAGGGGACACGCTTACCATCACAAAAATAATGGTAATTGGGATATGTACCGAGGCCCTTCGGCGTTGACATCAACCGAAAAGTTTGCGGCACTCAGTCCATTTAATCAAAAAATATATCAATTGCTCAGACACCCGTTGATGCTGTTTCCTGGTGGCTTTTTCTACCTAATTATCAAACCCAGACTCGCGCTAATTTTGGGAAGTGCTGGTTTTGTTAGACATACTTTTGATTGTCTAAATCAAGATTTGGGCATGGGTTTATCTAGAATAATCGCTTCTTATAAATCCAAACATTGGTATACGACGGCTGAGTTTTGGGATTTACTGTTCAACAATATTTGTGTTGTTGGTAGCTGGTTTTATCTGGGTAACTTACTTGGGGTGGGCTTTTTCTGGAGTGTTTACTCAATTGTGATGACTTGTTCGGCGGCGATATTTATCTGTATTTTCTTTGTACAGCATAACTTTGAGGGTTCCTACGCTCACAAAACAGAGGGCTGGGACTATCTGCTTGGTGCGATCGAAGGTAGCAGTTATCTCAAATTACCAGCTATTCTCAATTGGTTTTCGGCTGATATTGCTTACCACAATATTCATCATCTCTCGGAGCGCATCCCTAATTACAATCTTCGGGCGTGTCACCATGCTAATCTGCATCTGCTTGGTAATTCAAGAATTCTGACAATTCGCGAGATTCCTGATTGTTTTAAGTTCATTCTTTGGGATGCTGATTCTGATAGTCTGCAATCGATCGCATTATTTAGACAACAAGTAGAAATAATTTGATTCCCGTACTATGCAACCCAACGATCGGCTTTTCGGGGAAGCTGTCAACTGTCAACTGTCAACTGTCAACTGTCAACTGCTATACATTCTATTCTGGAGATCGCGTAAAAAATGAATTTATTTGTTGTTGTTGGAGTTGTGTTTGCACTACTGGCGATCGCCCTTCTGATCTATTTAACCACGGCTCGCCCTTATCAATCATCCGACTCCGTGGCCAATTCCTACGACGAATGGACGGAAGACGGGATTCTAGAATTTTATTGGGGCGAACACATCCACTTGGGACATTACGGTGCACCGCCACAACGAAAAGATTTCCTCGCAGCTAAATCGGATTTTGTGCATGAAATGGTGCGCTGGGGTGGCTTGGATAAATTACCTGCCGGTACTACAGTCTTAGATGTGGGCTGTGGAATTGGCGGTAGCAGCCGCATTCTGGCGAAGGATTATAAGTTTGCTGTCACTGGAATTACGATCAGCCCGCAGCAAGTTAAACGCGCTCAAGAATTAACTTCCCCAGAGCTCGATTTGCAGTTTCGGGTGGATGATGCTATGGCGCTGTCGTTTCCAGATGCGAGTTTTGATGTGGTTTGGTCGATCGAAGCTGGGCCGCATATGCCAGATAAAGCCGTGTTTGCGAAAGAGTTGATGAGAGTCGTCAAGCCTGGTGGCGTGCTGGTTGTAGCTGACTGGAATCAAAGGGACGATCGCCAAATCCCGCTCAATTTCTGGGAGAAACCCGTAATGAAACAACTGCTGGATCAATGGTCGCATCCGGCTTTTTCAAGCATCGAGGGCTTTTCAGAACTTTTAGAAGCAACGGGGTTTGTGGAGGGCGCTGTAACCACCGCAGATTGGACGCCAGAAACCCTTCCTTCCTGGATAGATTCTATCTGGCAAGGTATAGCTAGACCGGCCGGATTAGTGCGTTTTGGTGTATCGGGTTTCATCAAGTCTCTGCGAGAAGTACCGACTCTTTTACTAATGCGTTTAGCATTTGGTGCGGGGCTTTGTCGCTTTGGAATGTTCCGCGCGCTCCGAGCAAATTCAGAGAGAAGACTGGCGGTTGAAACCGCGTCTATACAGGCAAAACAAGCCGACGCGGGTTGAAGATATTGCACTTAAAATTAGGTTGGCTAGAAGACTGGCG
>NZ_JAUBOJ010000074.1:3556-21763 GCF_036700185.1 Microcoleus sp. BM001215392
TATACAGGCAAAACCCGCCGACGCGGGTTGAATATATTGCAATTAAAATTAGGTTATTCTCTTCAGTCCCTCTGAGCTCGGACTTCGTTTGACAAGACGCGGTTTCAACCGCCGTCTCGCTATTGTAGGGTGCGTCAGCCTCTTGAAATCTTTCGGATAACTGCAAGAATCTAGGAGGCTGACGCACCCGGCGCGATCGTATAAATCGCGCTTTTGAATATGAGCTAGATCATAGAAAGCTTTCGGAGAATTTGGCAAACTGAGAGTAAGGTTAAATAGGAGGTCAAATTAATGACCAATACTACTCTCAATTTGCAGACTGCGCCGGGCCATGAAGTGCTAGCGGCGGCTGGTAAGAAAATGCTGAGGCCGGGGGGGAAAGCTGCTACCGAAATGTTATTTGAATGGGCGGATTTTGGGCCTGGGGAAACTGTTTTGGAGTTGGCTGCTAGTTTTGGATATAGCTCGATCGCCCTTGCGGAACGTTTTGGCGTTAAAGTAGTCGGAGTTGAGAAGAATCCCGAGAGTGTGGCGCGCGCTCGTGCTAATGTTGCAGCAGCGGGTTTGGGCGATCGAGTCCAAATTGTCGAAGCAGATATTTTTCATTTGGATCGGATTTCCCAAGAGTTTGATTGGGTGTTGGCTGAAGCTATCCTGACGATGCAGTCAGCGTCGGGGAAAGCTAAAATTGTATCGGGAATTTGCGATCGGCTCAAGCCAGGTGGTAAGTTTCTCTCGCACGAACTTTTAGCCCGAAACCGAGAATCAGAAATTCACAAAGCTTTATCGGAAGTGATTCGGGCTAATTCCACGCCGTTGTCTGAGTCGGGCTGGATTGCGGTTTGCCAAAACGCGGGTTTGCTGGTAGAAAAGTGTCAAATCGGGGCGATGGGACTCCTCAACTTGCGGCGGATGCTTGAGGATGAAGGGTTTGCGGGTACTGTGCGGATTTTGTGGAATGTTGTTAGTCGTCAGTCAATTCGCGATCGGGTTTTAGCAATGCGTCGAGTTTTCCAGCATTACCAACAGGATTTAGGTTACATCATTATCTGCGCCACAAAACAATCTTAAGGTCGTCAAAAATTATGACTGCTACTCTTTTACCACTGCAATCTTCAGCTATCCAACTCCGAGAAGCAATTGAATATCCCGCCGCCGGAGTGTCTAGCAAAATTTTAGTCAAAGACAATAATTGTCAGTACAATTTACTTTGTCTGGCCGCTGGTAGCGAGGTTTCCGAACACTCTTCGGCGCGCAATGCCACAGTTAATGTTATCGAAGGAAAGGGAATTTTAACTTTGGAAGGCAATGATATTGTCTTGGAACCGGGGGTGTTTATTTTCATGCCCGCCCGCGCTATCCACGCTTTGAAAGCTGAAGAAAAGTTGGCGTTTATCTTGACATTTTCGGAGTGAAATAATACTGTAAATTCTGATTAATTTCAAGAAAATACCATTAGTATTTTCTTGGAAAATTAACCTCTAGATCCCCCCTAGCCCCCCTTAAGAAGGGGGGGACAAGAGCATCAAAGTCCCCGCAACGATTCGGGGAACCGAAGTCTTCTTCAAAGTCCCCCTTCTTAAGGGGGATTTAGGGGGATCAAAACTTAGCGATAAACCTACCGAATCAATGTACTTCTTCCCTTCATTAATCTATTTCATCTCCCGAGGCGATCGCCCCCAATTTTTCCCAATCCAACACCGCAATCTTCCCCC
Source organism: Microcoleus sp. BM001215392 (assembly GCF_036700185.1). Lineage (NCBI taxonomy): Bacteria > Bacillati > Cyanobacteriota > Cyanophyceae > Oscillatoriales > Microcoleaceae > Microcoleus > Microcoleus sp. BM001215392. Next base: position 5,272 of record NZ_JAUBOJ010000074.1, read on the forward strand.
CTCTACGGTAAGATAAAATCGGTTTTAGCTTCTTAAACAACCGCACGCATTCCTCATAAGTGATTCCAATACTGCGAGCAATTTGATAGTAAGAAAACCGTTTTTCTAAACATACACTATTATCCACAATCTTAGTGTTTTGTTCGATGCCAAAGTAATGAATGAATCGGGCCAGCCGCACGATCGCCCTTTCCGACACCAAACCGTGTACAGTCTCGTGCAATTGCTGCAACCGCTGGTTAAAAACCGCCAATATTCGCAAAGCAATCTCAGGATTTTGCCGAATTGCTGCTAGCAAAAATTCCCGTTTTGTGGTAAGAACTTGCACGTCAGTTTCTGCCGTCACCGTTGCGGGCGCAACTGGGTTACCCAGCAAAGCAGGTGCGGCAAAAATATCTCCCTGAAATAAAGTGCGCAGAATTGTTTCTTTGCCCGCCGCCGCTGTTTTTGCTACCCGCAGCGAACCGCTCAAAAGCGTGTATAATTTTTCGGGGATGCGATCGCCCTCATACATCACAACTTCTCCCTGTCGGTAAGTCCGAATTGCTGTATGTTCTTGCAATTGCTCTAAATCAGTTCGGTTTAAGCTGGCAAATATCCCAATTTTGGTCAGTTGCTCGACAGTTGCTTTCATACATTTAACTTTAGGCGATCGGAGTCCATTGAGAGTATAATAACGGTGAATTTAGAATATATCGAGACCAGCAGAGCCATCTACGAAAATGCCGAACCGGAATATCAGCGATATTATTTTGATGAGATAGCTGGCGGATTTGTCCTCATCCACCAACAACACAATCTTAATAACTCCGAAATTTTTATTGCTGAAGTTTTGGCTAAAATAGGGATGAGAGTTAAAATGTTGAGCGAGCAAGCAGCAGAGGGTGTGAGAACGCCAGATGCTGAGATAGACGGTCAGATTTGCGAATTTAAGGAGCTAACAGAATCTACGAGGAACATCAGGTATCGAGTTCAAGAAGGAATTAGCAGGGCAAAAAATCAAGGTGCAGCAGCCGTTATTATTCATGTAAATCGAGATACTTACGAGTTCTGGAAGATAAATGATGGCATCAGAAAAGCTTTTTATTGGGACGAAACACATCTGATTAAAATCATTATATTAGTATTCAACAGCGAAGAAGTTCAAAAAATCACTAGAGAGGAATGGGAAAATGGAAGACGTTTTTAATGAATTTGAAGAAGCTATACAAGTCGGCTTAAAAAATAATATGCCGCGAGATGCCAAATTGATTACACTCGGCCAAATTTTATATGCAGTTACTCGTGATGAGCTGACAAATAAAGAAGGTTTGCAACTGGAAGAGATGATGGGCGGTAGAGAACAGTGGAAAGAGGCACTTGAGTACAGCATTTTTGGCTATCCAGTAGATACCGCAATGCCATCTTTGGACAAACCTCTGGTGATTGCTGGTAAAACTTTTCATTCTCGGTTGATGACTGGGACGGGAAAATATCGCAGCATTGCCGAAATGCAGCAAAGTGTCAACGCTAGCCGGTGCGAAATTGTGACTGTGGCTGTGCGGCGAGTGCAAACAAATGCTCCCGGTCATGAAGGATTGGCGGAGGCTCTGGATTGGACTAAAATTTGGATGCTGCCCAATACTGCTGGTTGTCAAACTGCGGATGAGGCGGTTAGAGTGGCTCGTTTGGGCAGGGAAATGGCGAAGCTTTTAGGGCAGGAAGATAATAATTTTGTTAAGTTAGAAGTGATTCCGGATGCTAAATATTTGCTGCCAGATCCGATCGGCACTTTGGAAGCCGCAGAGCAATTAGTCAAAGAAGGTTTTGCCGTTTTGCCTTACATCAATGCCGATCCGCTGTTGGCAAAACGCCTAGAAGAAGTCGGTTGTGCGACAGTCATGCCTTTAGGTTCGCCCATCGGTTCCGGGCAAGGGATCAATAATGCTGCCAACATTCAAATCATTATTGACACGGTGAAGATTCCTGTGGTGGTGGATGCGGGAATCGGCACTCCCAGCGAAGCGGCCCAAGCAATGGAAATGGGCGCTGATGCACTTTTGATTAATTCGGCGATCGCCAATGCTCAGAATTCTCCGGCGATGGCAAAAGCAATGTCCATGGCTGCAGAAGCGGGACGGCTCGCGTACTTAGCAGGAAGAATGCCGGTCAAAGATTACGCGATCGCCTCTTCCCCCGAAACAGGTACTGTCACATCAAAATAAATTCCCGAACTCAAGGGCGGCACTTTGATAGCGTTTTTTGGTAAAGTGATGGCAATCAAAAATATTGAGGATTGTTGCCAATGCCTTATACTACCGAAGAAGACGGACGCTTGAACAACTTTGCCAAAGAGCCGAAGATGTACGATGCCGTACCTCCCAACAAGAACCAGCAACGGAACTACATCATCCTGGGCATTGCCGCCGCGCTGTTAGTGGCCGGTTTGGTGTATGTGGCGGCTTCAGTATAAAAGCTGAGCTGACACTCAAACCTGCTTCAAATCAGAATTTTAAAGAATCCTTCAATAAACCATGTTTTCCTACCAAGGTAAACATGGTTTTTGTGTTTCAATAACAAGCAGGTAGTTGCAACAGTCCTGAAGCGTGCCTCGCGAGCTGGAAAACTCTCATAAGACAAGCAGAAATTTGGTTGTTTCCTCTGAGCCGTTGGGTTCAGGGACTTGGGTGGCAATTAATCAGACGCGAGCGTCAGTAGATTAGAGATTTTAGATTTACTCCATAGATAAATCTGGCAGATTGAACAGGAGTCGGAAATTTTAAGATCGATACTCCTGAGAGTCGCGGGCTTGTACCATTTTTTGGCGGCTCACCAACATAAAATTGCTAATCGAAAATCTATAATCCTTTGGTCATCATCGGTGCAATTGACTATCGAAGTCACTGTCGTTGTGAGTTATGAGCATCAAGATTTCAACTCTACAATCTACAATCTACAATCTACAATCTACAATCTACAATCTGCAATCCCAAATCTAAAATCGCCAGACCGTGATGTCTATTCCTTCCCAAAAAGTTTCTAGCTCGAACAAGCAGATATACCAACGCTTGAAACAGGCGATCGACCTCAACTTGCGCCGTCAAATTTTTATCGCCGCCTGCGACGACTTGTGCTTGCGGGACTGTCTGGCAGCCCGCTTGCAGGCAGAATTAGCCACCGCCGACTCGGGTGCTGGCTCTTCGATCGACTACCCGCGATTTGTCAGTTTGGAACTAGACTTGAGCGATCCCAATCCTTGGTTGGCGATCGCCGCGTGGCTGACCCAACACCCACCGCCCCAAAATCGCGGCAGCACAGGCAATGCACCAGGATTTCAAATTTTGGGGGCAGAACACCTGACAAGGCACTCAGCAGCCGTGCAGTGGTCTTTCCTGAGCTATTTGAGGGACATCGAAGCACACCTGGAAATGTGCGAGTCTGCTCTGTTGCTGTGGGTGTCGCGCCCCTGGCTCAGTTCGATCGAGCAGTCGGCACCGGAATTTTGGCACTGGCGCACCGGAGTATTTGAGTTTGAAGGCGAACCGACTCCAGCCAAAGCAGATTTGGGACAATCTCAGGACTTCGGAAACTCGCCAGACGGGGCTTCCCGGCGCGACACCGGAAACTCGCGCGACCAACTTTTAATATCTTCAGACTCCGGACAATTCCAAATTCCCGAAGCACAAGTTGCAAATCCCGATTCCCCGTCCAAAGCCCCAGATGCTGATAAATCCGTCGAACTAGCAGATTTGGTACTCGCAGCGGCTTCCCAGGAGTTGGAAGCTCAAAACGATCCTGCATCTCCAGACAATTTTGGGCCGCTGCAAACCCTGCAATACATCGAACTGCTGCAAGAACATCAGTGCTGTTCCGAAGCATTGGCTTTGGCTTATCACAGTTTGGGGAATTGCTACCGCGATCGAATTCTGGGCGGCGATGCTTCGCCACAAAACCTGACAATTGCCATTGGTGCGATCGAGCAAGTGATTGCGTACCTCGAACTCGACGCCAGCGTGCAGTCCCATCAACCACCAACCCAGGAATGCGCCCAACTGATTGCCCAATTGACACAAAATTTAACTCAATACGCCGAGCAGTCCCATACCCTACCCCCGATCGACGATCTGATCAACGATCTCGGTACTTTCTACTGGATGCTGTCGCGCGATCGCACGCAGCATAACGGCGCCGATCCTTTATCCTGCCTCGAACGCAGCATCGCTCTCTACCTTGAAGGTTTGAACCGCACAGATGCTCATACCGCACCCCAAACCCGCGTTAGATTAAACAAAAATTTAGGCATCGCCTCAGCAGATTTAGCGCGCTATCGAGACAAGACAGAGAACTTGCAGCAAGCAGTTGCAGCTTACCAACAAGCGCTGCTGGATTTAGACCCCGCCACGGAACCCCAGCAGTACGCTGCTGCTCAAAATAATTTGGCGACAGCCTACTGGAATTTAGCCCAAGACGGTGAACCTGTTGTCTATCTCAAAAATGCGATCGAAGCTTACACCCAAGCCCTCTGTTGCTACAGTCCCGAACGAGAACCCCTCAACTATGCCGGAGTCCAAAACAACCTCGGTACAGCCTGCTGGAACCTCGCCCAGCACCAACCCTCAGAAGTTTTGTTAGTCAGGGCGATTGAAGCCTACTGCGAAGCCTTGAAATACCGCACCCGAGAATTAGTACCCGCCGCCGCCGCCGCCACCTACAACAATCTCGGTACCGCTTATTGGCATTTGGCGAACCAGTTCCAGCAGAAACAGGCCCGCACCGAATCGTTGCACCAAGCCATTGCCGCCTATGAAGCCGCCCTGGATATCGCCCAAGGGCTCGATCGAACCCAACTCACCTTTGACACCCTTGCCGCCCGCAACAATCTCGGGCTAGCCCACTACCAGCTAGCCACAGACCCTGATTTTGCCGCCAACAAAGCCGCCCAGAGCACCCATCTAGAAGCAGCACTGCACCACCAGTTGCAAGTGTGCGCCGGTGTGGGACAACATCTCAATGACAAAGGGTTAACATATGGAGATAAACTCAACCTGCAAGCCTCGGCCAACTCCCAAGCTGATTCCCGGCAAACAGCCTTGAGCTATATTGTCAAAACGATTAGAGCTTTTTATAGTGAATGTGGGCTACCAGGCCAAAATTTAGCCTTATCCAAAGTTCCCGGAGATTTATTGCCCGAAATCTTGCGTAGGTTATAAATACGGCTATAACTATTAAAAGCTCAATTTTTTCGAGATTTGTATCCACTTTTCTATTATTATGGCTGAATATTCTTGCCTAATTCTTCAAGCAAAGTTGTGGTCATGGCCCCTGTAAAAATCCTTGTGGTTGATGACGACCCGGCAATCCGCAATTTAATTCACCGTTTTTTGAGCCAGCAAGGTTATCAAGTCGAGTCTGCCGAAGACGGTCAGACTGGTCTGGAATTATTTGAGCAACTCAATCCTGACTTAGTAGTTCTAGATGTAAATTTACCCGATACTACTGGCTATAAACTGTGTCAAGAAATGCAAAGACGCACGGGCGTGTTTGTGTTGATGCTGACCAGCCGAACTGATGAAGCTGACAAAATGAAAGGTTTTGCCGAAGGCGCTGACGACTACATTACTAAACCATTTAGCCTTGTAGAAATTGGAGCTCGCGTTGCGGCTATTCTCAAGCGCAAGCGCATTGTTACTCCGGCCCAACAACAAAGTCTTACCTTTGGACAGCTACTAATAGACCCCGTACGCCGCGAGGTGATTATCAGCAATCAAATAGTTGCTTTGACTGCTTTAGAATTTGACTTGCTCTACTGTTTGGCGAGTAAACCCGGTCGCGTATGGAGGCGATCGGAATTGTTGCATGAAGTGTGGGATTACGAGTATGTAGGAGCCGATCGCGTGGTGGATGTCCATATCGGTCAAATTCGCCGCAAAATTGAACCAGATACCAATCAAATTTCCATGATTCAAACCGTTAGGGGAGTGGGTTACAAATTTGAGCCAACAACCTAACAGCAAAAGACACAACACATCCTGGGCGGGTTGACAAATATCCTTGATTGAGACCCACGATATTTGTCAATCCGCCCGGACGACAGGGCAACGGTAAGGTGCTGCTAGGCTCGGCCGCCATCACTTAAAACTTTGATTGCTGGTTTTGCAAATACTCGCTGACAGATGACGCCCGCTCAAAACCCCTGCGCACGCAATCTCCCAAAGCTACACCGCCAACGTAGTTGCTGCACAAATACAGCCCGGGCAATGATTTCAAGCCCCGATCGATCTGTTGCAGTCGATCGAAATAACCCAAATTGTATTGAGGAATTGCCCGCTTCCACACATTCACCGCTAAAACCTTCGGCTGCGCCGCCTCGGGCTTGAGCAAAATCCGAGACAAATCTCGGTGCACCTCCCGAACGATTTGTTCTGAGTCCAAATCGCCAATTCCCGAATCAGTAGCACCGCCGATATAACTCGTGAGAGTTTGCCAGCCCGCAGGCGCGCGACCCCCAAATAAACTCGATGTCCAAATCGTCCCCAGAGTGCGAATTCCCTGCCCCCTCGGGATTAAATTTCCAAAACCCACTAATTTACCCTTGACATCCGACAACGGATATGCTAAGACGACGCAGGCAACCGTAGGATAAGTAAAAGCTTGTAAAGCACTGCTAACGGAGGGTTCCAGCGGCTCCAACAACTCGGCTGTCACGTAAGCCGGCGTGGTCAAAACCACAGTCCGGGCCTCCACTTCCTGCTGTCCGTCGGGGGTAGAGAATACAGCAATGTAAGTGTCGCGTTCTGTGCGATCGATCCGAGTCAGGTGCCAGTTGAGTTTCAGACGATCGGTCAATTGAGCGGCGATCGCTTGCGGCAGAGCGTTCAACCCCCCTTTAAACGAACCCAACTCCCCCGGCTGAGTCTTGGGCACATTCGGGTCTGCGGGCATTTTCTTCGGCTTGTTCCTAGCAGAAAGCAGCGCCCCCGCCACCAGGCCGCCACCCACATCAGCCATCTTGGTTACGCGGCCAAAAGCCGCCGCCGCGCTAAGCTGTTGCGGATCGCCGGCATACACCCCAGACACAAAAGGTTCCACCAACCGCTGCATCACTTCCGTCCCCAGATGGCGCGCGAAAAATTGAGAAACAGTTTCCCGATCGCCCTGCTGCGAAAGTTGAGCGCCCATGGCGGGGGCCACAAACCCCAAAGCCCCGAACAGCGCCCGCAGTTTCCCCCGAAAACTCAGCAACTGAGACTTAACCATCGCCCCAGGAGTCATTGGTACCGGTTGCAGCTTATTTTGCCAATAAACATAACGCGGTAATTGGCGATCGGCAAAAATCAACTCCTGCTTCAACCCGACATCCACAGCCAACTTCATCAATTCTGGCGTCGGCGAAAAACTGTTCGGGCCCTCCTCCCAGAGAAATCCTTCCCCCGTCGCAGTGGTGATGTTCCCGCCCACTCGTCCCTGACTTTCAGCAACTAAAATCTTCAGCGGCGATGCAGTAGTTGCGCCTTTGTCAAGTGCGTGCGCCAAACTTAAACCGCTAATACCCGCACCCACAATCAAGGTATCTAAAAGTTCCATATTACACATAAAAATATCGCACTCTTTATGTTACATGGTTTGCGCGGCTTGTGTTCGAGAGTTCGGCGTGCTGCAAAACCGCTTTCAGATGACCGAATGCGGCATCGGTACAGGGGAATGGAGAATTGGCAATTGCCAATTGGTCAGCCATCGCGCATTTGGCAAGCATTTTTCCCCTCTCTGTGCCCATCCGGCGCCTCTAGTTCACGACGACGGAGTTACATTGTTGCTGTGCAAGTCTTGAGGAGATTGAAACAGAGTTTCGAGATAAACTCTTGCAGCTTGGCGGTAGCTGCGCGAAGCTTCCGGCGTACCGCTGTCGGCATTCTGCAACAAAAACAGTGACAGGGCCGCGCAAAATACTCGGTCTAGATCCCATTCGGGGTGGGTCTCCAGGTAAGTTTTGAGAGAATCGTGCAGCGTTTCGGGAATTTCGGCAAAAATACTGACTGTTGGGTTCATCATTTTTTAGTCTCGCTAACAAATTGAAAATAGAACCCCCCTTTCGGCCGGATACAGGTGCAGGCACAGCCGAAATCAGAGCGCTTTTTTAGGTAGGTCGCATCATTGTGCGCTATCAGGGGGTGGGTCTGTCAATGTTGCAAAATATTACAAAGTCGTTTGTGTAAAAAAAATATTTACGAAACAATAGGGTTTTGAGCCTGATTTTTTTTACATAAATTTATATTGGCCAGCAAGTATGAGGAGTTAGGCCGCAAGTTCACGAAATCCCCAATTCCGCAGCAAGATGCTACCTTACCGTTAACTTCTGTGGAAAACTTCGCTAAATCTGTGGAAAACCTCGAACTAGCTTGTGGAAACGCTGTGGAATATTTAGGGAAAAGTTAGGCAAAAAATAAGAATTGCAAAGGGGAGTTATGGGTGATGGGTGATGGGAATCGATGCAGGCTTTTTGGGCAGCTTAAATAAGTTGTCCGCGATGCAGCAAGCCAACATTGAGATACCGAGAGTCGATCGCCTAAAATCCAAACCCAACACTCATTTTATTTTATATATATATAAATTTTTCTGTGAATTTTCCTGATGGCTGGTTGTTAAGTGACGGCCTTTAATTTTCTGACGGATCGCCATTAAAAAAAATGATAAATATTCTGATTATCCAGAGAACGTACTCAAGCATAACATCGATTTCCAAAGATAGGGGCAGCGACCAGCAAATTTGAATTTAATGTCTGTGTATCCTTGGGATATTAATAATTTAGTGAGGGTATGTACTGAAAAAAATTTAATGTGGCCGTTGTCCCAAAGCACGGTAAAATGTTTGTCTAGTTGGCCAGTAATAGCTAATGCCACGTTTTTTAAATAGCCGTGATAGGGGGTAGAAATAATTAGTTTGCCTCCCGGCTTGAGGCATTTCTGGGCATTTTTTGCCAGTTCTTTCGGATAAAGTAAGTGTTCGATTACTTCCACGGCTAAGACAACATCAAATGAGTGCAGCATATCGAGATGGGGAAGTTCGTAAATATCTGCTTGGACAAACTGACACTCGGGGAAACTTTGACGGGAGATGGTAATTCCAGGCGCAGAATTGTCCACGCCGACAACTTCGCAGCCGTACTCTGCTATGACGTGACTGAGGCTGCCATTGCCACAGCCGAGATCCAAAACTCGCAGTTTTGTGGGGCTGGCATCTTGAAGTGTCGCCAGCATTTCTAAAAGGGGAGATATCAAATAAGCGTGATGATATCTGGGAAGGTTGTTTGTGTAATAATACGTATAATTGGTAAAGTTTTTTTTCATCAATGATTAAGCTATGGAGACTATTGCCGAGACCGCAAATTTCCGGGCAGTGGGTGCACTGTTTGAGTCAATGTTCGCCACGTTAGGGGTGTGAGAGTCGATCGGCTACTCGATCGTCTCATGGTTTGACAGGTGAATTGTTGTCACCGAATCCACCGGATGTGAAAATAAATCTTTGACAGGGTGCAAAATCTCGCATCGCCGATTCGATCGGGTCGATGTCCAAGGCATTCGGAAAGCAAAAGCCCGCTGTAGCATGAATTGTCTCTCGCTCGCTAGCCGGAAACAGCACTGCTCGATCTCTTACCTTGGGCCGCAACCGGATCGTCCATGAGATTTTAGCTTTCAGCAACTGCGGTGTGTCAATGGCAAGGCTTTTTTGCAGGCTGAAAAATTTTCACTCAGGGGCGATCGTCGCGTGCAAGTCGATCGCAAAATTGAAGATGTAAGTGTGACCGAAATCACAGGCATTTACCCAACAAATTGCTGAGCATCTTTAAGTGAAGACACTTAGAATCGAGATTACGGCGGTGGCTTCTATAATTGTGTTTAACTGTGGTTCAGAAGCTGTGTTGTCTCGTCAGCAGAGCACTCCAGACAGGTACTCACTATCCATCGGTTTGGTTTATTGCACTATGGTCTCTGTTGGGTGTTGCACCTTAATTTAGATATGTCCTATGGTTAAGTTAGGTCAATCCTCCTTTCGCCGTATTTTACTGTCGCGGATTTTGTTGCTGAGCGTACCTGTTTTACTGGTGGGGGAGTATGTTACCTATCGCAAAGCACGATCGACGCTTCTGGAAACTGCTCGTCAAAACTTGACAGAAAGTGCCGTCAGAAAAGCAGAAACTATTGAACAGTGGGCAAAATCCCTGAAGTCGAATTTGATCGGCGCTTCCCAAAACTCGATGTTGCAGTCTGTCGAGCCCAAGGATTATCAAAAGTTTATCGCGCAATTAGGGCAGCGGTTGCCAGCTCAGGTAGATTGCTTGCAATTGACTAATTTACAGACAAATCAAGTGATCGCCAGCACCTGCGGCCAGCAGCCGATTCAGTCCCTGCCTCCCAATTTTTGGCCGCAAGTGCAGCAACAGCAAACGCTGCTGGACGACAAGAGCGTTTACATCAGTCTGTCGTGGCCCGTACAGTCGCAGGGGAAAGCAAACCAGAAGAAGCAGACTTTGGATGCTGAGGATTTTCCAGAGGCGGGTAAAGAAGGCCGCGACAGCCAAGTGAGTTTGGTGTTGAGCGCTCCTGTTTACATTCGTCGGGGCAACAATCGGCAGTTGAGTTATGCTTTGAGTTTGCAGTCGGCCCTGCCGGTGCAAACCAGCGCTCCTAAGGGTTCTCTAGCCGGCTATACGGTGGCGATCGACCAAGATGGCACGATTTTGGCGCACCCGAATATCAACCGCGTCGGTCGCAATATCGACGCCGAGGCAGATGCCGATCGACTAAAAAGTATTGTCAGAAGGGCGATCGCTGGCGGACAAGCTTTTCTCCACCTGTTTTCCTTTGACAAAAATGGGGTAGAATTGCTAGCAGGATACGCGGCGATACCGAGTCCTTCAACAAAAGAAGAAAACAGCAAGTGGATTATTTTAGCTGTCTCTCGTTTAGATAGCGCTCTATCGGGTTTGGAAGAAATTCAGCAAGTTTTATTTAATTTAATTGTTGGCTTAGTTGCTGCTAGTATCATCGCCACTTTATATCTATCTCGCGACTTAGCACGTCCTTTAGAAAAACTCAGAGACTACGCGCTCAAAGTGGATACAGAAGCGCCGGAAGCAGTACCACAAAATTTCCAAATTAGGGAATTCAATCAACTATCAGAAGCACTCAACAGCATGGTGCAGCGCCTCAGATCCTGGGCGAGAGAATTGGAAGTCGCCACCAAGGAAGCGCAAGTTGCCAACCAGTTAAAAAATGAATTTTTGGGCAATATTTCTCATGAATTGAGAACACCGCTTAACGGGATTATTGGTTTTATTCAAATTGTGCGGGACGGTTACTGCGACGACCGAGATGAAGAGATGGAGTTCTTGCAGCGCGCGCACGACTCGTCTATGCAATTGCTGAATATTATTAATGATATTTTGGACATTGCTAAAATAGAATCCGGCACCTTTTCCCTGATGTTAGAAGTAGTTGATATAACTCAGGTACTTGAAGATGCGATTGATTTGCAAGCAGCTCAAATAGAAGAAAAAGGTTTGAAATTAAGCTTACCAGATCCTCACGACCCAATTATTGTTCATGCCGATCCGGAAAAGCTAAAACAGGTGTTTTTGAACGTTTTGAGCAATGCCGTTAAGTTTACAGAGTCTGGTAGCATTAGTATATCTCTGTGTCTAGAATCTCGAAATAATTCTACTATTTTTAACGGTAGTGCCCCGGAAACTACGGGCCTCGGCGGTGAAACCGATTGGGTGGTGGTGACAATTAAAGACACCGGAATTGGTATCGATCCCGAGCAGCAGCAGAAATTGTTTCAACCTTTTGTGATGGCTGACGGTTCTACAACTCGCAAGTTTGGCGGTAACGGTTTGGGCTTGGCTATCTCGCGCAGGATTATGGAATCTATGATCGGAAGCATTAGCCTGCACAGCGCAGGTGTAAATCAAGGTACTTCGGTGATGATTTCTTTACCTGTGAATAATCAGCAGTCAAGTTTTTATTTTCACAGTCAGGACTTGGTAGCGGAAAAGGGAAATTTCAAAAGTTATGACTGATTTTCTCAATAGTTCAATTTTAAAATCTGAAATGCTATTAGGGACAGAAAATGAAAATTTCAAAATTTAGGGCAGATTTTGGCAATTCTAAAATTTGAAAATCTCAAATCTCAAATCTCAAATCTCAAATGGTATCAGGGGCTGTCCGTCGAGTTCGAGGGATTTGCTCAAAGCGCTGAGAATGCGGATTAATTCGACGGAAGCAGAGCCGGAAGAGGTAGGACAGGGGGTATTTGTTTGCACGCAGTTGAGAAAGCGATCGCACACTCGCCTCAGCGGTTCTACCTGTTCTAAATTTAACACTTGTCGGTGTATCAGATTGGTTGGTGGCGGCACGCGCGGCGAAGCTATCCCGCAGGGAATCGCACTTTCAAAAGAATTATCCTCTTCGCCCCCCCGATTTGAACCACCCCGCTGCAAAATCAGGGGAGTTTCCGGCAACATTTCGTCAAAAATCAAGGTTCCCAAACTCCCAACAACTGTTAAGCGCCGCTGTTTGTCGGGATTTAACCAGCACAGGTGAATGAATGCTTGAAATCCGTCGGGATAAGTCAGCGTTACCCAAACTAAATCTGCTAGTTTTTCTTGTTGATTTATTCCTGCTTCCCTCTGACTTATTCCTTCTAACTTGGGAAATACAGTCCCCGTTGCTCTGACTTGAATTGGGGTTTGTTCCAGCCAAGTATTGAAAATAGCGATATCGTGAACTGCTAAGTCCCAAAGGGCATCAACATCGTGCCGTACTGGTTCAAAATGCGTACGCTGGGCGTAACCGTAGCGCAAGTTTCCGAGTTGATGCTGCTGAATAATCCTTTGGCCGCGATCGACTGCTGGATGAAACAAATAAGTGTGGTCAACGAAGAGTTGCCGCTGCTGTTTTTGGGCTAATTGGCAGAGTTCTATTGCTTCACTGAGCAAGAGGGCGAGGGGTTTTTCTACTAATACGTGGTAGCCTTGTTCCAGGGCTGCGGCTGCGAGGGTGTAGTGTGTAGAAGCTGGAGTTGCGATCGCCACAGCATCAAGTCCCGCCAATTCTTGCACTTGTGACCAATCGGTAGCTAAAATCACCGAGGGATGCAGATTAAACTGTTTTTGAACAGCCACCAATGAATCAAAATTCTGGTCTACTACCGCTAACACTTGGCTGTTGGGATGTTCGAGAAAGTTGCGAATTAGGTTAACTCCCCAGCGTCCGGCACCCAATACAGCTATTCCGATTTTCATTGACAATAATTTCAAAAATCGCACAGCTATTATAGCATATTTGGGATTTTTTTTAGGTTTTTTAATAAAAAAAATATTTATAACGAACGCCATAAACAGGGTTCGTAGTGAGGACTTTAGTCCTTAAGGGGAAGGACTGAAGTCCTCACTACGAACCTTGTTTTTTACATTTTTTTTAAAATTCTCAGTTACGGACAATCAACTAATTTATTGAAAGCTGCTTGAGCCGCTGCTTGTTCGGCCGCTTTGATCGATCGACCTTTTCCATCTGCTACCAACTCTCCCTGAATCAGAACTTCCGCAGTAAAACGATCCTCGCCGCCCTGTACTGTCCCAGTTTCTCGCACGCTATATTTGGGTAAAGTTTTGTATTGGCCTTGAGTCAGCTCTTGGAGAGCCGCTTTGTAGTTTTGGCGGGCCGGATCGCTGCGAATTTCCGCGGCTAAACGTTGAAAGTGACCGTCTAACCAAGGGCGAATTAATTCTAAGGTTTGGGCACTCAAATAAAGGGCAGCTAGCAAGGCTTCTAAAGAATCTGCCAGCCTGGGAACGACGCCTGTTTTGTCGGCGGCGGCGCTGCTGGAAACGATTAAATAGCGATCGAACCCGTAACTGTCAGCGATTTTAGCAAGAATGCGATCGCTCACCAAGATCGATCGAATAGCGGCAAACTCTCCCACCATACAGTCGGGATAAATCTCAAACAACAATTCCGAGGCCGCCAGTCGCACCACCGCATCGCCCACAAACTCTAATTGTTCGTAATTTGCCTTAGCAGACGCACTCGCATGAGTCAAAGCTAAATCAACGAGATGCCATTTTATCGAAGCATCTTTCGACAGTCCCAACTTTTCAATTAATGTTTCAAGTTGCTTTTGGCGACCCGGATAAATCATATTTGTTATTTGTTATTTGTTATTTGTTGTTTGTTATTTGTTAGTTGTTATTTGTTAGTTGTTATTTATTATTTGTTATTTATTATTTGTTATTTGTTAGTTGTTATTTATTATTTGTTATTTGTTATTTATTATTTGTTATTTGCTCCTTCTTCCAAATTCTGTCTTCCTTCTATCCTTTACATCCCGTACATTGCTCGTTGCCGAACTTTCTTCTTTATGGGGATTTTGGAGGGGAAAAAGTCGGACATAAGCCGGGTTCTGTTATCTCAACTGCAAGCAGTTTTCGACGGCAGTTATCTATCTGGGACGGCTGTTACCAGACGCCTCAAGCGGTACCAAAGAACGAAACCGGTAAAAAACCAACCATAGTTCCTCCGACCTTGCTCCCAACCGGGGTTTACCTAGCCAGCACCTCTCGATGCTGCTGGTGCGCTCTTACCGCACCTTTGCACCCTTACCCCCTAATACTTTGCGATTTTAGACGATCGACTTTTGATGCAATCTCAAATCTCAAATCTCCAATCTCTAACTAAGGGGCGGTATTTTTCTGTGGCACTATCCTCACGATCGCTCGCACTGGGCGTTACCCAGCAAGTTTGGTTTTTCGGGAGCCCGGACTTTCCTCAGACAAGCTTTCGCCAATCCGCAACCGCCTGCGCCTACTTTTTCCCCAGATTTATTGTACAGGAAGCGAGGGATTTTAGATTTAAGATTTTAAATTTAAGATTTTAAATTTAAGATTTACTTGCAGGATTGAATCTGGGAGCTTATTGATTTTTGATTGATGATACCAGGATTTATGACGCGGCTGCAACCAGGGGCTAGAAACCAAGTTTCTTCCTATAATTCTGGTTGCTCAACACAAAATATCCTAGAAATAGGGTTTCTGAGGTCAGCCCGGGTAAGTGGGACAGTTGTATTTTTTTAAACTGGTATAACAAACATATCAACGCGTCTCCCGAAAAATGTCCCGGGGGGCGATCGCATTTGATAGAACTTCCCAGTTCAGTCATCTTTGAGAGTAGAAAAATTTTCAAACCAGCCGCGCCGCCAAAAGAAGTAAACTAAACTAGAGGCGATCGCTAGCATCAGCCCCCAACAAAGCGGATAGCCAAAATACCAATTCAGTTCCGGCATATTAAATGGCGACTTCTCTGTATTGAAATTCATCCCGTATACTCCCGCCACAAAAGTCAGAGGAATAAAGATACTCGAAATCACTGTCAGCAATTTCATGATTTCATTCATTTTATTGCCAACCGAAGACAGGTAAACATCCATCAAACCAGAAGAAAGTTCCCGGTAAGTTTCCACCATATCCATCACCTGCACCGTGTGATCGTAACAGTCGCGGAGGTAAACTCGCACCTCAGGACTAATCAAATCACTGCCATCTCGAATTAGCGTGTTAATTGCATCCCGCTGCGGCCAAATCGCGCGGCGCAGCGTTAGCAATTCTCGCCGGATCTTATAAATCTTTTCCAGAGTTTTTCTAGTAGGGCGCACCACAACTTCATCTTCTAACTCTTCAATCCGCTCTCCGTATAGTTCTAATACCGGGAAGAATCCATCTATAATCGAATCTAGGAGAGTATAGGCTAGATAATCTGCTCCGTGCTTGCGAATAATTCCTTGTCCTTTACGAATGCGCTCGCGCACGGGGTCAAAACAATCATAGTCCGGTTCTTCTTGAACTGTTAACAAGTAATGTTTGCCCAAAATTAAACTTACTTGTTCTTTATGAAAATTTTCTGAATTAGGCTTAATCATCACCATCCAGGCAATAATTAAAATGTGTTCTTCATAGTCTACAACTTTCGGTCGCTGGGGAACATTTACTACATCTTCTTGAGCCATGACGTGCAAATTAAAAACTTCCCCCATTTGTCGCCAAGTTTCTTTGTTTCCCAATCCCAACATATCAACCCAAGAAACTGATTCTGTATCTAAATAGGCAACAGCTTCTCCAGGATTAGCCAATTTTTTAGGGCGAGTAGCTTTTGTTTCGCAATAGTCAATTAATACAATATCTGGAGGCGGCGCATCGGGTTCTAAGTCGAGAGTTCCCGGGAGCGCCCCCGGAGCGTCATAAAAATAGTCAACATAGGAATCATCATCATCATCATCTTTTATTGGTTTGGGAACGGCACTAGAAGTATGTATGCTTTTGTATACCATGTTGATATTTCCGAGTTTTGGAACATTTAATTAGACTATCATTTTTCCAGTATAACCATCAATTTAAAATAACAACTGTCGGGTGCATCTGGTTTTTGAAGCCTGAAGAAGCATGACCGCATATAAGTTATTAGT